>NZ_JBDLLU010000002.1 GCF_039749495.1 Dehalogenimonas sp. THU2
CAAAACACGACTACAACTCCAGATTATTATACCCGGCAATGTCATTGTGTCAAGACCAGTGGGTAGCGGACCAAAAAAAGGCCCCCGTTTAAGGGGGCCTTTTTTAGACATGAAAAGCAATTATTGCTTATGCAAGTGGGTTACCTGTGCCTGGCTCTACTGCACCACTCGTCTGGTTGATATCCCAAGTGTAGCTAACGGCGTTAATCATATAACTTGCCACAGCGGCAACGTCAGCGGGAATGGCACCATCATTATCAAACATATAGGCTGCAACCGCTACCTGCACGTTATGCTGCTCAGCGCGGGCGGCTTCAGTCTCACCGGAACCGATGAATCCAAGGATATTCGGTACGGCGACGGCGGCGATGACGCCCAGGATGGCAATGACAACCAAGAGCTCAATCAGGGTAAAGCCCTTCTGGCCTTTGCGGAATTTTTTGAGATTTAAAAACTTCATCTGTTTGTCACCACCTTTCCGTTTATAGTTTTTTCTATTTACTCACCAGATTTCAACTCTGTTTTCTGAGAGTACGAATGATTATAGTTGGACGGGTTGAGTATAGTCAATAGTATTATAGTTTATCCAGAAAACCGTTTTGGAGGAGGACGATGGTACGGTCGTACTAGCTCGCAAACGTGTTTTTCCTCAACACCACCAATCCAGCTACAAATCCTCTTGTTTTTAATAACTTATAACAACTTTGTAATAACTATTAAACACCTGAAGGGAAAACGAAAGAAGTAGTTACAATGATGAACTTTTCAACGATTTGTTGTCATCAAAAACGTGACACGGCGCGGAGGGCGAGTTTTCAGTTATCGGCGGGGGCAGGATTGAGGGCTGATGGCTGAAAGTTGGGCGGCGAAACTACAATTTTTCCCATTCATCGCGGCTAATACCAGCTTCTTTCAAAATGCGTGACAACAATTCCCTGCCAATGTTGGCGCTATGAGGATTCGGGATACTGAGCCGCGTTATCCCCTTGATCATCATCTGGTGCCGAGCTCCGGAAAACGGGCCGTCGAACCCGGCATTCCGCGGCGCGGCGACCAAGTCTTTCCGTGAGATTGGACCGAACGATGGCATCAGGTGGCTTCGGCCGGTATCTTGAGTTCGATGCCGTCAACTACGGGCAACGGCAAATGGCGGGCGATGCTGATCATTACCCAGTCTTCAAGTACTTCCCTTAGCTCCAGCCGACAACCTTCAAGCGTCGGACTGTTGGCCCAGACTCCCTGGAAACCGGAAATGGCACCATAATAGGATTTATCATCAGGCAGTATTTCATATTTAGCGTTTTTCATCGCCGCTTTAAAATAATCGGTTAACATGTTTCCTCCCGGCCATGGATCCTGTTTTCAAGTATAAACCGCCTCAGCCGCCGTGGCAACTTGAGAGGCGGGGAGGGAAGTGTCAAATAGGGGGCGAAGTCACGAGTCACGAGTGGCGGGTTGCGGGGTGGGGGCTGAGAGCTGAAAGCTGATGGCTGATAGCTGGGCGGGGGAATACCCGTTAAACTATTGAAAAAGTGCTCCTTTTAGCATACACTGGCTGTCCGTCTCTCCCTTTGGTAAAGGGAGACTAATAGGGATTTAACGATGCTCCCTTACAACCATAAGCTCCTGGAAATCTCCAGAACCCTCAGAAAACACATGACCGATGCGGAATTGCGCCTCTGGTCAAAGATCAGGATGAAGCAGATCGGATATCAGTTCTACCGGCAGAAACCAATCGGAAATTATATCGCCGATTTCTATTGCCCCAGGGCCCGTTTGGTGGTTGAAGTTGACGGAGGCCATCATTATTCCGGAGATACTGCCTTGCATGACAAGGCGCGGGATGAGTACATGGTACGCCTCGGTCTGACGGTGATAAGGCTTTCCAACGCCGATGTCATGAATAACCTCGATGGCGCAGTTCAGGCAATATGTGAGCACCTGGGGAAAATCCCCCTCAGTCCCCTCCTTCGACAAAGCTCAGGACTGGCTTTCGCGAAAGGGGGAGGGTAAACCCCTACTCCAGCCGGTAAGCCACGTAGATATCCGTCTCCAGCTTGACTCCGTCCTTGTAGTACGGGTGGGTGAAGTAGAGGTTGCCCGCGGCGTCCAGGGAGGCTTCACCGGCGAACTGTGAGATTATCAGCTCCGGCGCCTGCCACTCTCCGCCGGCCATCCGCACCGAGCGGAAGATGGCTGGAGAGCCGAGGTAGGTCCGGGTAAACCACATCTCATTGGCGTCTGCCGTAAGGAAGGGCCAGCCGTCCGTTTCCGGGCTGTTGATGACAGTCACGTTCTGCGGCGGTCCCCAGGCGCCATTCTCATTCCGGCAAACCCAGATGTCGTAGCCGCCCAAGCCGCCCGGCCGGTCCGAGTGATAATAAAGCTCCTGCCCATCCGCCGTGATGTGCAACTCCCCGACCTGGTACGACGGGTCGAAAGCCGCGGAGCGCCAGCCGGTCCATTGGCCGCCGGTGTTCTGCGCGACGAACCACGTCATGCCGGTCATGCCGGTCCTGATGGTGCAGAACCACATGGTGTTCCCCTGCACGAAGGCGCAGCCGTCCATGACCTGGATGCCGGGATCCGCCAACACCACCCGCTCCGGTTTGCTCCACACCCCACTGGTCTGGTGAGAAACGTAGATCCCCGTTACCCCCTGGTCCAGTTGCATGCCGGCGGGGAGGTTGGGATCCGGGGTGAACCAGAGGTAAAGCGTGTTACCGTCCGGCATGATGAAGGCGGAGTCCTCAGCCCCGGCGGTATTAACCGGATAAGGCAGGGGAACCGGAGAAGCGAAGTCCGTGGAATGGAGGAGCGGGGGATAGACGTCGGTCTCCGGGGTTATCTTGACCTGGGAGGCCGGTATCAGGCTCTCAGGATCGGGGGGCGGGGTGGTGAGGGGCGGTGAGGCGGGGGGCGGCGTCCCCGGCGGCGCGCAGCCGCCCGCGGCAATGATGAGGAGAAACGGGAGCAGTATGACATTCTTTTTCATCCGCCGTAACCGTACGTAAGCGTCAGTATAACACAGCAACGTCCTCCCCGCCCCGCCATGCTACCCCAAATTAACTTGTACCCATTGGTAGTATTTGATTATTGGTAGTATTGGTAGTATTCGCCCCCCTCCCCCCTATCCTTTCCACCCCTCCGGCATTATAACCAAATGAACCGTTTTTTGTTTTCCGGAACTTTAGTAATATAGTAGAAAGCGGGTATCCGGTAATCGCGCGCCGGATTTCCATTGACCTGTTAGCCTTGCTATAATACCCGTGCTTGAACCCGTACTTGAAAATCAGGAGGATATACATTGAAATCCAAGTTTAAAGCACTTTTACGCCGCCTGCCGGTGATGCTCTTGGCAGCCCTGGCTTTAACGGCGACAGCGGCACCGGTGAGCGCGGCGGATGGGACCTGGACCGCGGCCGTGGGCGGGTTCCCCCTGGATGTCGTGCCGGTAACCGGGTCCGGTTTTACGCCCGATAATCCTTTCACGATCACCTTCCAGGGCAACCAGGTCGCCACCGGCACGTCCAGCGGCACAGGGACCATCGCAGCCTCTTTCTCGGTACCGCTGGTGCCTCGCGGCAATTATGCCCTGAATATCGTAAGCGCGGGCGATACCGCGGTGCCCAAGAACTTCCAGGTTGTCTCTAAGATCTTCGTTATGCCGACACAGGGTTCAGTAGGTAGTGAAATGTCGGTACAGGGCGTGGGGTTCACCGCGTTCACAGCCGTCACCATTCATTTTGACAGCCTGACCAACCCCGTCCTGTCCCAGGCCACCACCAACGCGAACGGCACCTTTACCACAAACGTTTTCGCCACTCCTTCGACAACTGCTGGTAACCATGTTGTTTACGCCAAGGAAACGGCGAGCGGATTATTCTCCAACACCAACTTCATTGTGAATGCCGGAATCGCCTTATCGGTAGCCGAAGGCCATGTCGGTGATATCGTCACCGTCACCGGCGGCGGCTTTACCGCGGGCGGGTCTGTCCAGCTTTACTTCGACACCGTTGACGCGGCTAACCTGATTAAGGCGGTGACCGCCAACGCCGCGTCCTCCACAACTCCCGGCTCCATTTCCACGACCATCACTATTCCCGCCACCGCCAGGGGCAACCACACGATCATCGCCCGTGACGTGACATCCACACTGGTGACCCCGGGCAAGGTATTCGCCGTCACACCCAAAATCATTATCAATCCCGCGACCGGCGCCGTCGGTTCTCAGGTGACCGTTACCGGTGCCGGCTTCAGCGCCAACACCAGCGTCAGTTTCGAATGGGACGGCAGCGCCATCTCCGGCGTGGCCGCCGTAACCAGCAATGCCACCGGCGGCTTCACTAAAACGTTTACCATCCCGAACGCCACTTCCGGCGAACATACCATCACCGCCCGCGACGCCATCGGCCCGGCTGAAGAGGTTTATTCGGTCGCAGCTAAGATTACCCTGTCGCCTGATTCCGGCACCGCCGGCAGTACGGTCAACGTCCAGGGCAACGGCTTCATGACCACCGGCACCGTCAACATCACCTACGACAACGTGGTTATGGCCACCGCCACCCTGACCAACGGCACGTTCAGCGCCTCCTTCACCGTGCCGGGCGGCATGTCCGGCACTCACACCGTCCGGGCGACCGACAGCCAGAACAATACCGCGGTGGCCGCGTTCACCGCTACCCTGAGCGCGACTCTCGACCCGATCACCACCGAGGCCGCACCGGGACATGTCAGCCAGGATCTGACTATCACCGGTACGGGGTTCCTGCCTAATTCAGCTATTACCGTTAAGTTCGGCGACAACAATATCGCCTCCGCCACCTCCAACGCCACCGGCGCGTTCACCACCGCCTTCAAGGCGCCCGCCGTGGCCGCCGGCACCTATGTCATAACCGTCACCGACGGCACCAACACCCGCACCTTCAACTTCTTTATGGAGGCCGTGGCTCCGGCCGCGCCAGAGCTGGTCATCTTCACCGAGGAGAACAAGGCCAAGCAGCCCATCACCTTCGAGTGGAACGACATCACCGACGACTCCGGGGTAGTCTATACCCTGCAGATTGGCACCGACTCCACCTTCAACGCCCTGGTGCTGCAGAAAGAAGGCCTGACCGCCTCCTCCTATACCATGACCGAGGAAGAAAAACTGGAGACGGTGTCCAAGGACGCGCCCTACTACTGGCGTGTCATCGCCACCGACGGCGCCGGCAACATCAGCGCCCCCTCTACCGCTAACTCGTTCACCGTCGGCTTCTCCTTCGCCGATGTCCCGGTCTGGGCCTGGGCGGTCGGCGGTGTCTTCCTGGTGATCATCATCGGCGGCCTGGCATACGTCATCTACCGCCGCAGCGCCAGCTACTAGGTTTTATTCACGCGATAGCAAGAGCCCCCTCTCACGAGGGGGCTCTTTTTTTGTCATCCGCCACCCCACACCCAAAATTACGTGTTTCTACTAATAGCCAAGCCGTCTAAAACCATATATTGTTATAGATGGAACGCGACGCGCGGTTCGGGAATCAACATATACAGGAGCTTTAACTTTGGCTGAAGAATTCGAGGAAGACCGTTTCCGGGGCACGACACCCGTGGCCTACTCCACCAACTGGCGTAAACCGGACCTGGGCCGCACCTTCGTCTGGGCCTGGACGCAATGGTACGAGCGACTTGAGGGACCGACCGGAGCCGTGGCTTTCACGCCGGTGGCGGATTGGGAGGACGAACTGCGGCGATGGCTGAAACAGCAAAGCCCCGACACCGAACTCACAGACATCAGCCAGAGTGAATTCGGCATCCGGGTATTGGAAGAGTTCCTTGACCAGACACCGCTATATCCGGAGGCACCGGAACTGGCTGACGAGAACCCCTTCTCCGAACAGGGGCCGGGGGAGGACCTGGAGCACTACTAAGGGCGGTCCCGACTGAAAAAACTACCTTTTGAAACATACCCGCGGCATCCGTAATACCGCGGGTCTCTTCCGCGTCGCTTCACCGGATTTTCTGGTGTCCCACCTCAATTTTCCACCCTGTCCCAAAGCTAAACGTGACAAATATCACTTACCTTCAAAGCATTAAGCTTTATAATGGACGGAGCTGCGGCCGGCGTATAATTTGTACCTTACGATTGATCCGCGGCTAAAGGAGAAAAACCAGATATTGAAAAAACACATACTTCTGACATCTATCATCGTCGTTTGTGTTTCATGGATGGGAATGGCGGCAGCTGTCGTCGCGGCTACCCCGGATGCGGTGAACCCGGGACAGTACGTGATCACCACCAAGGCAGCTTCCGAAGAGCCCGGCCTGGCGCCGGAACCTGATAACGGCCCGCTCTTCCCGGTTTCACCTTCAACGCCTGTGCCAACGGTACCCGCGACGGTGACTGATCCGACACCCACTCCGGCCCCGACACCGGCACCGACTCTACCTCCGACGCTGACGCCAACTCCGACGCCGACTCCAGCGCCAACGCCGCCTCCAACGGTGACACCAACTCCGACGCCGACGCCACCTCCAACACTGGCGCCGACTCCGGAACCGACGGTAACTCCTCCCCCGCCTCCTCCGCCCACAACTTCGGAACCCCTGTTGCCGCCGCAGCCCACCGGTAAAGCCCATCTGAGTCTGCCGGAGTATCAGCCATTCTGCTCTGTGTGCCACTAAAAACTGAATATCGGAAAAAGAATAGTAAGAAGGCCGGTTTTCACCGGCCTTCTTCCGTTTGTGTCCGATCCGTTGTTGGCGCCGAGCTTCCCTCGTTCCCACGGGATATCCAAATCAGTATATTGGCATTATCCGTCCCCACCCCTTAAAATAGACCCGTGAACATCCCCCGTCTACTCTATCAGCTCCAGGAAATCGACCTCGCCATCGAGGCCGCGCAGGCGGGCATCGCCGCCGTGAAGGCGGACCTGGCCGCCGATCCGCTGGCTGCCGAACGCCGCGCCATCGCCGGGTTGAAAGCCAAACTCGACACCCTGCGCCACGAACTGCGGGAAACCTCGGCGGAAGCCGACGACTTTTCCGTGCGCATCATGAACCATGAGGAACAGCTTTACAGCGGCCGGGTCACGAGCCCCAAGGAACTGACCGCTCTGCAGAAAGACATAGATCTGCTCAAAGGCCACCGCGCTCCCTACGAGGAAAAGGCGCTGGAACTGATGGACGCCATCGAAACCACGGAAAACGCCATCGATACCGCCGAGATAACCCTGCAGCGGCACAAGGAAGCCCTGGAGACCAACCGGCAGAAACTGGAAAAACAGCTTAAGAAACTCGGCGACGAACTGGCCGGACTGGAATCCCGCCGTGCCGCGCTCCTGGCCGAGATACCGCCGTCAGCCGTTACCGAGTACGAATGGATCAAAAAACAGCGGGGGTGCGCCGTGGCTAAGGTGGAGCAGTCCATCTGCCGCGGCTGCGGCATCGCCGTGACCACCGCCTGGATGCACCGCGCCCGCTCCGGCGAGCCGGTCCACTGCCCTTCCTGCAACCGTATCTTATATCTGGAGTAAAGCATTTTGACTCACCTTATCGCCAACACCGATGGCGCCTGCCGCGGCAACCCCGGCGCCTCCGCCCTGGGCGTCCTGCTCAGGACCCCCACCGGGCAGGTGGTAAAGGAGATATGCCGCCCCCTGGGCAGCATGACCAACAACCAGGCGGAGTACCACGCCGTCATCTGCGCACTGGAAGAAGCTTTGAAACTGGGCGCCACGGAACTGTCCCTCAACGCCGACTCCGAACTGGTCGTCAAGCAGCTCAACGGCCAGTACCGGGTCAAGAACCCCGGCCTGGCGCCCCTCTATGCCAGAGTAAAAGCCCTGGAACCCAAATTCAAAAGCGTAAAATACCGCTACGTCCCCCGCGAGCGCAACCGCGAAGCCGACGCGCTGGCGAATAAAGCACTCGACGACCTGAAGGGCTAACCCTCACACTCGTCCCCCGCCCCCCTATCGGTAATATTGGATTATTTGACTATTGGTATTATTGGTAGTATTCGTCCATCCTTCCCCCCTTGACTATTACGCTGCGTCATAGTCTATACTCCTTATATCGATCGATGAAAAACGAAAAAAGGAGGATGACCTTGACCCAACCCGCCACCTACGCCACCGGTGAACTGGCCCGCTTGTCCGGGGTGAGCGCGCGCACGCTCCAGTATTACGACAAGATCGGCCTGCTCAAGCCAGAGTCCTATTCCGGCGCCGGCTACCGCCGCTACGACGAGGCCGCGGCGCTTCGGTTACAGCAGATCCTGTTCTACCGGGAACTGGGGCTGGAGCTGTCGGCGATAAAGGCGATCATGGACAAACCAAACTTCGACATGCTGGCGGCGCTTCAGTCCCACCGCGAGCTGCTGGAGATGAAGTCCGAACGCCTCGGCGAACTGCTGGCGACTGTGGACAAGACCATCCGCAAACTGAAAGGAGAAAAAGACATGGATATCAAGGAATACTACAAAGGCTTCAGCGATGAAGAGATAGACAGCATGCGCAAGGAAGCCCGGGAGAAGTACGGCGAAAAAACGGTGGCCGACTCCGAGGCTAAGGTTATGGCCATGGGCAAGGATAAGATGGATGCCGTCCAGGCGGAGTTCGACACCATCTACCGGAAGATCGCCGCGGATATGGGCAAGGGGCCGGAAAGCCCGGAGGCCCAGTCAGGCATAGCCCGCTGGCGGGAGTTGATGGAGAACTTCCACCACTACACCGACGAGATGATCCTCGGCCTGGGCCGGATGTATTCAGAAGACAACCGCTTCGCCGCCTTCTACCGCAAGTACCACCCGGACATGGCGGAGTTCATGACCAGAGCCATCGAATACTACGTCGCCAGCCGTCAGAAATAGTATAAGTGGTGGGGCAATTGATGGTTGCCCCACCCTCCAAAATCAATCACGAATGAACATCTGAACCAATACCATGAGCAGAAAGCCCACACCCAGGCCGATAAACATCCCGGCCACCAATTCGTCCACCGCAAAACCGATGCCCATGCCGATGAAAAGTCCGGCCGGGATGAGAACACCGCTGGCGCTCTTTCGTTTACCCTGCTGTTCCGACATCTGTTCCTCCTGATATATATCCATTGTCCGGCTATGCCGTATTTTTCCCCATGATCTCCCGCGCCGCCACGACCCCGCACGCGCTCGCCTGTATCAATCCCCGCGATAACCCCGCCCCGTCACCGATGGCGAACAGCCCCGGCACTTCCGTCTCGAAACCGGCGGTCAGCTTGGGGCGGGATGAGTAGAACTTCACCTCGACGCCGTAGAGCAGCGTGTGATCGGAGGCCACGCCGGGGGACAGCTTGTCCATGGCATCGAGCATTTCGATGAGCCCGGTCAGGTGGCGGTATGGCAGCACGAAGGACAGGTCGCCGGGGGTGGCCTCGGCCAGGGTGGGTCGCACCAGGCCGCGGGCGATGCGGTCCGGAGTCGAGCGGCGGCCTTTCTTTAGATCGCCCAGGCGCTGCACCAGCACGCCGCCGGAGAGGATGTTGGCTAGCCGGGCGATATATTTGCCGTAGGCGATGGGCTCTTTGAACGGCTCGGTGAACTGGGTGCTGACCAGCAGGGCAAAGTTGGTGTTGGGGCTGTCGTGGGAGGCGTAACTCTGGCCGTTGACCGTGATCACCGGGTCATCGCCGCCGGTGGTCTCCCGCACCACTGTGCCCTGCGGACACATGCAGAAAGTGCGGATACGGTCGTCGAAGGCGCGGGACAGGAATTCCAGCTTGGCTTCGTAGAGGACGCTGGTCAGGTTATCTAGGACGGCGTTGGGCAGTTCGACCCGCACGCCCACGTCCACCGGATTGGTGGCCAAAGACAGACCGAGCGCCCGCGACTGCTGCATCAGCCAGTCGGCGCCCTCGCGCCCCGGCGCGGCGATGACATACTTGGCTTCGATCATCTCGCCGTCATCCAGTTCGACGCCAGTGAGTCTGCCGTCATCGACAATTATACGACGAGCGGCGGTATTGGTTCTGATCTCAACGCGGTTGGTGAGGTGGTCGCGTATCGCCCGCAGCACCGCCGGGCAGCGTTCGGTGCCCAGGTGGCGCACCGGCAGCGGCACCAGCCGCAGACCGGCCAGAGAAGCGCGCCGTTCGATATTCGCTACACCCTCCCCCATGCCATAGATCTCATCCGGAGCGCCGAAATCCAGCCACAGCTTATCGACGTAGCGGATGAGTTCTTCCGCCGCCGCCTCGCCGAGATATTCGGCCAGGTGCCCGCCGGCCTTGGAAGAAAGAGTCAGTTTGCCGTCGGAGAAAGCGCCGGCGCCGCCCAGCCCGGAGACGATGTTCGTCCGCTCGTCGATGTCCCGGCCTTTCTCCAGCAGGAGCACCTTGAGGGAATTCTTCTCAGCAAGCTCCAGCGCGGCGAAAAGCCCCGCCGGACCCCCGCCGATGATGACGACATCGTATTTACTCATAACTCGATTGTAGGCGTGGGGAGGGCGGGCGTCAAGAGATCAGGGGATTCGACGATCAGAGGAGCAGCGCGATTCCGATCCCCGCCACGATCAAAGCGAAAACCCAGAAGAAGATGACCGTCCCTTTCTCACCGAGGAGCTTCACGAAGGCCTGTATCTTACCCATGCGCCAGATCGGGCCGGGTTTGAATACCGTCAGCGCAAAAACGAGGACGGCATAAACAATCAACCCGATACCCCAGTAATCAGAGGCTTCCATTAAACCCTCCTACCATCGGTCAAATAACCAATAACCAAGATACAAATTACAAACAGGTTTGGTCATTCTATCTTGTCTCTTGTATCTTGATTTCTAACCATTGAGTCGCAAAGCCTGCGTCGACAATCTCCTCACCACCGACGCCACCGCCAGCCCCCCCAACCCCACCAACCCCACCAGAATACCGATGTAAAGGGCTACATCGCCGAACGTGGCTCCGGAAATGGTCAGATCGACAACCGGGCGCACCATGTAATAGGTGGGGAAGATGTAGCCTACCCAGGCCGGTATGCCCGGGAACATGAAAACGATGGCAGGGGCGAAGAGCAGGATGCCGCCGCCCTTCATGACGGCGAAGAGGCTGTTCATATCTCCCACCCAGGCCCCCGCCAGCAGGCCGATCTCCGTGGCCATGATGGCGCCCAGGAAAAGCACCAGCACTACCAGCGGCACCGGGCCGCTCATGGCACCGGCCAGGGTGAGACTCAGGATGCCCATGATGGTGGCCAGCGTTACGGCGATGAAGCCTTTGGACAGGAAGATATCACCCAGGGTGGCCGGAGTGACGTAGAGGGCTTCCAGGGTGCGGTGTTGCTTCTCATGGATGAGCGCCGATGACGGCACCATCAAACCTCCGATGAAGACGCCGTACAGCACCACCAGCGGCAGCAGCCGGTCGCTCCAGGGGAGTCCGGCCTCGTCGCCCAGGGCCACGGTGTCGATATTCACCGGCACGACGGCGCCGGTGGCGGTGCGCACCGCGTCGGCCAGGGCGATGGGGATGACCGCCCGGTTCTTGGCCTGGCTCTCACCCCAGACATAGGCCTTCAACCTGACCGTGCCGCTGTCGAGGGTGGCGTCGAAATCCGCCGGCAGCACCAGGCCCATGTCGATGGAGCCGTCGGCGGCGTCGGCGCGGAGGGCGGCTTCGGAGTCGTAACTCCTGAAGCTCAGGCTTTCGGCCGACTCAAGGAGCCCGGCCACTTGGGAATTGCCTTCATCATAAACCCCCAGCTTGGCGCGATCGGTAAAGATATTGCCGAAGGCCAGGTTGACGAACAGGGCGATCATGATGGGCATGACCACCGAGATGACCAGCATCACGTCCTTGGGCCCGTGCAGGACCTCGTTCTTGACCAGCGTGCCTACCCGGTTCAGTTTCATTGGAAACGCCTCCTCAGCGCCAGGAGTCCTCCGCCCAGGAGCACGGCGGTCAGTCCGGCCATGATAACCAGGTTGCCATAGACGTCGCTCCAGCCGGCGCCGTAATTGACCACCCGGTTGATGGTGTCGATAAGGTAATAGGACGGGATGACTTTTGCCCAGCCGGCCAGCAGCCCAGGTATGACGACGCCGAAACCGGGAATAGCGAAGACAATCAGGATCACCATCCCCCAGCCAGTGACGGAGTTGGTATCGCGGGTCACCGAGGCCAGCAGGAAACCCACACCGACGACGAAGAAACTGGCGATCAGCAGCGTCGCCAGGATGAGCAGCGGTTCACGGGCGAAGCCGCCGACCAGGGTCATGAATAAGAGCGCCTGGAACAGGGCCAGCCCGACGCCGATGATGCCTTTGGCGGCAAATAGGTCGGAAGTGCGCATCGGGGTAACCAGGAGCGCCCGTGCGGTACCCTGCTCTATCTCCACGGCGATGAGAGAGGCCAGCGTCATGACCTCCATCAGCAGTAAAAGGATGGCCAGCATCGGCCGCATGCGGTCCCGAAGGGCTATCTGGGCGCCCAGCAGATCCGGCCCGAGGACTTCCTCGGTGGTGTCGAAGGCGAGTACCTGGCCGGTCTGGATATAGGACAGTTCCCTGACCAGTGTCACGATGGCATCGGCGATCTCCGGCGGGGCCGTCGAGGCGTAATAGACGGTGATATCCGGTTTGCCCCCCGCCGCCCAGATATCCATGACCTCCGGCGGTAAGGCTACGGCCACCTCGAAATCGCCATCGAGGACTGCTGTCCTGAGCTCTTCCTCGGTATCGAAGAAAGTAACCTCGGCGCCCTCGGCGGCCAGTTGCTCAAAAGCCGGCGGCACCACCGGGGCGTAGAGCGCCAGGGAGAACTTTTCATCCAGCCGCGCCGGCAGGATGAAATACGTGGCGATGTAAAAGACCAGGCCGAGGACGGTGATCAGCAGATAGAAACGGTTGCCGGTGAACAGCGCGAAGTCCTTTTTAAGCAACGCCGCGATGGTGCGGGTGTTCATTCGGAGAGCCTCCGGCCGGTGATCTGGATGAAGATATCCTCCAGCGTGGCCTCTTCCGAATGCATGGTCACCACCTTGCCGGAGCCGAACATATCCTGGATGGCGTCCACGGTATCTTCGGTATCGAGGGCGATCTCACGCCGGTTCAGATGCCCGTCGGGAGAGGCGATCTCAGCGATGAGGGAGCGCTTGCCGTATTGCTGCTTTAGCGAGTGCGGCGTGTCCAGCGCGGCTATCCTGCCGCTCTCCATGAAGGCCACCCGGTCGCACAGTTTGTCGGCTTCCCACATGTCATGAGTGGTCAGGAACACCGTGGCGCCGCGGTCCCGTTCCTCTTTGATGATATGGCGGATGGCTTCGGCGGAAACGGGGTCCAGGCCGCTGGTCGGCTCGTCCATAAAAAGTATCTCCGGCCGGTTGACCATGGACCGGGCTATCATCAGGCGCTGCTTCATACCCTTGGAGTAACCGGAGACCTTGTCCTTCTCCCGCCCGGAGAGTCCCACCCTTTTCAGCAGTGCGAAACCGTCGAAGTCTTTAACGCCAAAAAGCTCGGCGAACAGGGAGAGGTTATCCACGGCGCTCATCTGCTCGTAGAGGTTGGTTTGCTCGAAACAGACACCGATGCGGGACTGCACCTCCATCGTCTGCCGGGCCACGTCGTAACCCAGCAGCGTCGCCCGGCCGTCCTTGGGCAGAAGCTGGCCGGTGAGCATTTTCACCGTCGTCGTCTTGCCGGCGCCATTGGGGCCCAGAAAACCCAGTATTTCACCCTGGCCTACATCGAAATTGATATGATCGACAGCCAGCAGGTTGCCGTAGCTGTAAGTCAGGTTCTCTACGACGATGGATTTGGTCGCGATGCTCATTTTCACTCCTTCGTTCCGAAAAGGTCGATTTCCTTTTTGAAAAAGCCGTAGAATACCAAGTTGGTCAATTTCTCGATCAGGTCCATGTTGTTTTTCCAGTCCTTGAGTAGTTCGGCCTTGGCGGCGAAACCGGACCTTATGACGTCCATGTAGATGAAGAAAGACTCCTCGTCCAGCACCGGGTCGATGAAGCCCTCACGTTTGCCCTGGTCGAGCATCTCCCGCCAAAGATATCTGACCTCGTTCTGGAAAAGCTCTTCCAGATATGGGGCGATGCTCCTGTCCTGGCTCATCAGCTTGCCGACGACTTCGTCATTGGCTTTGCGGGCGATCTCCAATTTGCCGGTAATCATCCCCTTCATCTTGGTGGGGAAGGGTTTATCGGAACGTAAAATGGCGCGAGAGCGCTCCAGGATATCGTTGATAAGATCCCGAGACGCCTCTATCACCAACGCGTCGCGGGTCCCGAACTGATTGTAGATGGTGGTGGGTGAAACACGGGCTGAGGCGGCGATATTCTCGATGGAGACCTTGCGAACATCGTCGGCATGGCGGAAAAGCTCCACGGTGGTCTCGATGATGAGTTCTCTCTTGGGGCGGCGCCCGGCGGCACTTCGTCTTCTTTCGATAATGTTCATCTTCAACACTCCCCCTCAGAAGATAATTGCCGGATCAAAGATCCTTGGTCGCCACCAGGCGATAAGACACGGTAAAAAACCCGAGCAAAAGCAGCGGCACGACGATAAATCCGAACAGTTCGAGGTTGTGGCCCTGGATGACGGCGGCGGCCGGGAAATATTCGAACGGGGTGAAATACTTCAGGAATTCCGTACTCTCATTCAGCTTGGCGATGAACGACAGGAAATAGACGCCTACGATCATCGAGGCCATTATCGTCCCTGTCCGCTTGTGTCTTTTGGAAAGTACCGAAAAGAAGAGCCCCGCCAGCAGGAAAAGCAATTGCAGCGCCAGGACGACCAGCATGAAGCGGCCTATCCCGATCACGAAGGACTCACCGATACCGAAGCGGGCAAAAGCCGCCAGCGAGCCAGCGAAGGTGACCGCGGTCAGGATAGAGCAATTTAACACGGCCACCATCAGTTTCATGGAGATGATCCGCTTGCGGGTCACCGGCAGGGTGAAGGTGGTTTCCGCTGTTTTCTTGTTCATTTCCCTGGACAGTATCTGGGCGCCGGCCAAACCGGCATAAATCACCGACGCCAGAATCATGAACCCGGCGAGATAACTGTAATAACCCTCAGGGATGTCCAGGCGTACCGTATCTAGGGAAAAAGCCTGCCTGAGAGCTTCAGGCAGCGAGTTAAGGAATTCGTTAACCTCATCAGCCTGGCCCTGGTAGACAGCAAACTCGGTGGAGGCTAATCCCATGAGCATCAGGAAACTGACACACCAAATGATCAGCGCCTTAAGGTTAGCCTTGAATTCCCGCCTGAAAATGTTCATGAAATCGCTCCCACAATCACATGGCCGTGGCGATATCGCGCCGGTTGTAAAGCGCATACCCGGCAACGACGCTCACCAGGATAACCCCCAGGCTCACGGCCAGCCCATAGGGTTTGATGGCATCGTTCTCGATGATATAACCCAGGTCGAAGTAGTCGTAAGGTACCACGTACTTGATGGGAGTGTCCCGGATCAGGGCGTCAAAGGAATACAGGACGAACAGACCGATAGACAACCCCAGTGATACGGGCAGCGGGGAATCCATGCGTTTCATCAGCACCGAGAGCAGGAAGGCGAAGGTGTAAAACAGCAATTGGAAAATGAACAGTCCGCCCATGATCAGTAAAAAGGTACTCATGGCATATTCCTGTTCGCCTTTATATGCCTCCATGCCAAAATAGGAAACAAGTCCCATGCCCAGGTTGAAAATAAGCAGGTGGCTCACTCCGGCCAGCAGCTTGGCGGTGACTATCCTGTTGCGGGTCACCGGTTTGGAGATCAGGAAATCCGCTGTCAGGTCTCTTTCCTCGACGGAAACGGCATTGAGACCCAGATGTGAAGAGAAGATAGCGCCGGCCAGGAACAAGTAGATGCCGACGAAAGCGAAATAGCCCATGATAGTGGACAGGTCCTGGTCCAGGCCGAAGGCTTTTTTGAAAGCGTCGGGGAAGGTATCCAGCAGTTCCAGGATGGCGGTATTGCTGAACGATTCGAAGAAAGCGAAAGTGACATAGATATAGATACCCAGTGAGACTACCCAGATCAGCGTGGACGGCAGCCTTTTTCTGAACTCGTAGCTGAAAATATTCATTGTATCGGTCTCTCGCCCGTCGTGCGGCTATTCATAGTAGTGCATGAAAATTTCTTCCAGAGTCGGCTCTTCAATCTGGATGTCCTTAATCTGATGCCGGGAGACGACTTTTATGATGTCGTTGATGTTGCCGCGGAAGATAAAGGTCAACTCGTTCTCTTTTTGATGGAAATCGCTGATATCCAACTCCGGTAAATCACTCATACCCAAATTATCGGCGATTATCTTGAATTTCTTATACGCTTCCGTGTTGATTGCCGAAACCTCATCGATCCTGATGATAGAACCCTCTTTGATTATCGCCAGACGATCGCACAGCCGCTGCACTTCGGAGAGGATGTGAGAAGAGAAAAGCACCGTGGCGCCACGTTCATTCTCCTCGCGGATGATCTCGAAAAACTCACGCTGCATCAATGGGTCCAGGCCGGAGGTCGGCTCGTCGAGGATGATCAGTTTCGGCGAGTGGAGCAGACCCTGGACGATGCCCACCTTCTTCTTGTTGCCGTAAGACAGCTCGTCGATCTTGCGGCTGGTGTCGAGTTCCAGCCGCTCGGCCAGGTCGTGCATCCGCTTGCCACTGTCCTTCTTGTAAAAACTGGCGGAGTATTTCAGAAGGTCGATGACCTTCATGTTCTCGTAGTAGAACACTTCCGAGGGCAGGTAGCCGATATCGGCGCGGATGATGTGGCCTTCCCTGACGACATCCTTGCCGAAGATGCGGGCGCTGCCGCTGGTGGGGAAGATCAGACCGGCCAGCAGCCGCAGCGTGGTGGTCTTGCCGGCGCCGTTAGGGCCGATGAAGCCATAGATCTCCCCTTCCCGGACGCTCAGGGTAACATCGGTGATGCCCCGGTTCTTGCCATACATCTTGGTCAGATGATCGATTTCTATGATGCCGGGTGAGCCAGTCTCAGTTACCAAGCTGATAATCCTCCTTGGCCAGCATTATGAAAGACATTCCCCGCACTGTTTCCGGGTTAATTGTAGTATTCTTATCATTTACTACAATTATACACCCGCCGTCAATACCCCACGCCCCAAAATCCGAAATCCGAATATCTAAATCCTAAACAAATTCCAATGACCAAATACCTAAATTTCAAAACCACAACTATCAACTGGTAACTATTAACTGGTAACTGGTGCTGCCGTGTTAAAATAATCTCATGGCTGATAACTGGCACAGTCTCTCTACCGCCGACACGCTGTCCAAGCTGGGTAGCCGGTTGGCCGGCCTAACCCAGGCAGAGGCCAGGGACCGGCTGGCAAAATCCGGCCCCAACGAGTTATCTTCCAAGCCTCCCAGGTCGCCGTACCTGGTTTTCCTCTCCCAGTTCGTCAATCCGCTTATCTATGTGCTGGTAGCCGCCGCGGCGGTCTCCGTCGCCACCGGTCACTATATCGACGCCGCGGTCATCGGGGGAATCCTGCTGATCAACGCCACCATCGGCTACATCCAGGAAACCAAAGCGGAAAAAGCCATGGCGGCCCTGAAAGATATGGCCGCGCCCCGCACCCGTGTCCGCCGCGGCGGCAAACTGCGGACCATTTTGAGCCGGGAGGCAGTGCCCGGAGACATCGTTATCCTGGAAGCCGGCGACCGTGTCCCGGCCGACGCCCGCGTCATGGAACTGGCTGGTTTCGAGGTCAACGAATCCGCCCTGACCGGTGAATCGCAACCCGTCGCTAAAGTCACCGGCAAGCTGCCTTTAGACACCCTCTTGGCCGACCGCGACAACATGCTCTACCTGGGCACCGCCGCCACTCAAGGGAAGGCGGTGGCCGTGGTCACCGGTACCGGTATGGAAACCGAACTGGGGCGCATCGCCACCGGTCTGGAGTCCATCGAATCCGAGAAAACACCGCTGCAGAAAAGCATCTCCCGCATCAGCACCTACCTGGTCATGGTGCTGCTGGGTGTCGTGGCTGTAATCTTCGTTATCGGTCTCTGGCGCGGTCTTGAACTGCTGGAAATGTTCCTGCTGGCGGTAGCCGCCGCCGTTTCCGCCATACCAGAAGGCCTGCCGGCTGTGGTCACCGTGGTGTTGGCCATAGGCATGAGGATCATGGCCAGCCGCAACGTCATCATCCGGCGCCTGGTAGCCGTGGAAACCCTGGGTTCGGCCACCGTCATCTGCTCCGACAAGACCGGCACCCTGACCATGAACCAGATGACCCTCCGGCGCCTGTATTCCGACGGGCGGATGATCGAGGTTTCCGGCGAGGGCTATGTCCCGGAGGGTAAATTCAAGCTGGACGGCGATATTTTGCTATCGCCGGAGAAGGATGAGGCCATCGCCCTGGCACTGCGCATCGGCGTTCTGTCCTCCGACGCCACAGTCACCCTGGGAGAAGACTGCTGTTCGCTCTTCGGCGATCCCACCGAAGGTGCCCTCCTCATCGCCGGCGCCAAGATCGGTCTGGTCAAGGAAAAACTGGAAGCTGAGGCGCCGCGCCTGTCGGAAATCCCCTTCACCTCCGAGTTGCAATACATGGCCACCCTGCACGAGGAGGACGGCGACCGCCGCGTTTATGTCAAAGGCGCCGCTGAGAAACTGCTGGAACTGAGTTCCCATTATTGGAGCGGCGGCCACGCTGTGCCCCTTGATGATGCCGCCAAAGCGGATTATCAGGCGCGGATAGACGGCATGGCTGGCCAGGCCATGCGGGTGCTGGGACTGGCTTACGCCGAAACCGAGTCGAAAACCACCGCACTCAAACCTGGGGACATCGAAGGCCGGCTGGTCATGGCCGGCCTGGTGGGACTCTTCGACCCGCCCCGGCTGGAAGCCACCGAGGCCATCAGGCAGGCCTGCAGCGCCGGCATCCGGGTGATCATGATCACCGGCGACCACATCGCCACGGCCCAGGCGGTGGCCAAAGAAATCGGCCTCGGCGAAGGCAGGGCCGTCACCGGGCGGGAACTGGCGGAGATGGACGATGAGACGCTGGCGCGGGAGGTACGCCGCATCACCGTCTATGCCCGGATCGAACCGCTGCACAAGCTGCGCATCGTGAATGCTCTCAAACACCACGGTCACGTGGTCGCCATGACCGGCGACGGCGTCAACGACGCCCCGGCGCTCAAGTCGGCGGACATCGGCATCGCCATGGGCAAAGCCGGCACCGATGTCGCCCGCGAGGCCGCGGACATGGTGCTGACCGACGATAATTTCGCCTCGATAATCTCCGCGGTGGAGGAAGGCCGGGCCATCTTCAACCGGCTGCGCAACGTCCTCTATTATCTTCTTTCGACCAATATCGGCGAACTCCTGGCGCTGACGGTGACCATCGCCGTTCTGGGCCAGGCGCCGCTGCTGGCGGTGCAGATTCTGTGGATCAACGTTATGACAGATACCACCATCACCATTCCGCTGGGCCTGGAACCCAAGAGCGGTGACGAACTCGCCACTCCCCCCCGTTCCCCCAGGGTCGGCCTGCTGTACCCCGGCCTGCTCTTCAGGGTGGCTTACACCGCCCTCCTGATGGGCGGCATGGTCTTCGGCATCTTCTACTGGGCGCGGCAGCACATGGACCTGGACCAGGCGCGCACCCTGGCCTTCACCTCGATGGTAGCCATCGAGTGGTTCCGCGGTTTCGTCGCCCGCACCGATGAGAAAACAATCTTCAAGATCGGCCTGTTCAAAAACCGCTGGCTGCTCATGGCCGTCGGCATCGCCTTCGTACTGCAGCTGACGGTCGTCTATACCCCGTTCATGCAGGCCGCCTTCAATACGGTGCCTCTCGACCTGGCGCACTGGGGCATCGCCCTGGGCGCCGGCTTCACCCTCTTCGCCATAGAGGAACTGCGCAAGGTCTTCTTCCCCATGGCCTTCTCCCAGGGCAAGTGGCGCAAGCGCTGACTCCTGTTCGTGGTAAAATCTACTGATCGCTACCGGCGATTAGGAGAAACCGTTATGGATAGGAAGATGAAAGAACTTTTCGATCTGTCGGGAAAAGTGGCCTTCGTGACCGGCGGCGCCTTGGGCATCGGCCGGGAGATCGCTATGCGCCTGGCCGAATCCGGCGCCGCCGTCATCGTATCGGATACCGACCTTGAAAAGGCCCGGGCCGTTGTGGCGGATCTGAGGGTCGCCGGCTGTAAAGCCAAAGAACACCAGGCCGTCCCCGGAGAAATCCCGGAGGCGGAGAAAGCCATCTGGATGGCACTGGCGGTGTACGGCGGCTTGCACATCCTGGTAACCACCGCCGAGATCCGTCCCGCAGAGGACGAAGAAACGACTGAAGACGATAACCCTGTCGAGATCGGTCTGCGGGAAACTGAGCTGTTTTCCGAAGCAGCAGCCAGGGCGATGGCTGATCGGAACCATGGTGGCAAGATCGTAACTGTCGCCGGGATCGATTCTTTCCACGAGGTGGAATCTGTTTCCCAATTGACACGGAAACTGGCCGGGAAATGGGCGCCGGAGCGGATCAACGTCAACGCAGTCGTTCACGGAGCCATAGACATCCCGCCGGTGAAAGAAATAGGGGACGAAGGGGACGAAGGGGACGAAGTGCACGAGGGTCACGAGGCCGGGGAGACTGCAATGGAACCGGTGTCTGCCATGGCCCCGATAGGCCGCCGGGGAAAGCCTGGCGATGTGGCTGGTGCGGTTCTTTATTTTGCCAGCGGAGCCGCTGATTTCGTGACCGGCGTCACCCTGACCGTCGATGGCGGTTCATCGCTGGATTCGTCTTCGCCCTAGGGCGACCAGCAGGTTCTGCCTTAAAAAGAGAGCATTGTCTTTCTGAGCGTGATAAAAAATCTCGATGTATCTGATTACGAATTTTCGAGAGTATCAATCGTTCATGATTCAGAAATCGTCCCGGCCAGCTCTTTCACCAGGTAATCTACCGCCTTGTCCGCCGCCTGCTGCACCAGCGGGGACAGTTCGAAACCCCACTCGAGCTTGACCGGCTTGGTCACCAGGAATTCCACCCTGGGATTGAGGCCGACAACTTCGGCGATCTGCAAAAGGTCGAGAACGCTGAGTTCATGGAACGACATGGGGACCCGGCCGCTGGCCTTGAATTCGGCGTCCAGATTAAACCGGCCGATATCGCCCGGCTCCAGGTCGCAAACCATGACATCGACGATTATCAGCCGGTCAACGCCGGAAAGCAGTCCCAAAAGATCGAAGCCGGCGACACCGCCGGCTTCGATCCTGATGTGCTCAGGAAACCCATTTTCCTTCAGCTTCCGGACAACGTGGATGCCGAACCCTTCATCGCCCAGCGCCTCGTTGCCAACCCCCAGCACCAGGATATTGTCTGTTTCAGCGGCGCGTTCCGGCATGGATCAGGAGATCTTGTGGACTCTGACGACGTTTGAATGCGGGTCGATGATGTGCACGGCGCAGGACAAACACGGGTCGAAGGAGCGGATGATGCGCACGATATTGATCGGATTGTCGATGTCCGGCACCGGCGCGCCGATGAGTGATTGCTCGTAAGGTCCGCGCACCTGGTTCTCATCCCTCGGACCGGCGTTCCAGGTGGACGGCACCACCAGTTGGTAGTTCTTGATGCGGTGATTTTCCACTTCCACCCAATGGCCCAGGGCGCCGCGCGGGGCGTCCCAGACGCCGAAACCTGATGCGGCCCGCGGCACCGGCTTCTCATTCATGCCAACCAGCGGTCCGGCCGTCCGGAGTTCGATGAGACGGTCGATCCAGGCCAGGCCTTCATCCATGACCATCTTGGAAATGATCGCCCGGGATAAATGACGGGCCACCACGCCTTCCCGGCCGCCAGCGTTGAAGAAATCTACCAGTTGTGGAAAGCGGTTGACCAGGCCCCGGGCCAGCGGACCCACCTCCATAGGTTCAGAGGAATAACGGGGGGATTTCAGGAACGAATAGGCATTCGGTTTATTGACGTTGAACTGGGTAACTCCTTGAGAAGGATGGCGGGCTGCCGCGCTGCCGGCGGGATAGTCGTACCATGAGTTGGTCACCGACTCGGTGATCTCGCCGAAATCCACCGGGGTTATAGTGGTGTTATTGATGTTGGTCAGTGAACCTCTGGCTCCCTGTGCCATGATCACACCGCTCCGGAAGAGCGGATTGGATCCGCCGAAAGAGATATCCGCCGGGGTCGCGGAGGGGTTCTGTGGCAGCATGGGATAAGCCAGGTAATTCCCGGCGGTAGCGCCAAAGGCGCTCCTGGCCAACGGGAAGAGCGGGCCAGTACCCACGGCGATGACATCCGGCACGTAAACGTTGTTGATAAAATCCATCTGCTCCACCCACAGGTCGCGGAAGTCTAGGAGCTGTTCCCGGCTCGGCGTGCCCAGGCAACCGCCGACAGTCACCGTGTTGGGATGCGGCTGGATGCCGGTGATGTAGGCCAGCATCTTTTGAGATTTGGCTTTCATTTCAATCGCTTTAATGTAATGCGATACCAGGGTGGTAACCGTGGTCGGGTCGGAGACCGAGAAAGCGTCCGGCGTGTAGCGGGGGGTGAAGGGTGACGTATCTCCGGCGTTGACCAGACCGACGATCTTACTCTTAACCGCCAGCAGGCCGGGATCTGAGCCGTTGTAGCGGGCGATAGCCATGATGTCGAGATAGTCGAGCGCCGAAAGAATATAGAAATGAACATAATGGTCATGGGAATAATAACCGGCGCAGAAAAGGTTGCGCATCAGGCGGCCGGCTTCGGTCATCTCGATGCCAAAGGCATGTTCCATCGCCTGGGCTGAAGCGATAGCATGAACCCCTTCGCAAACGCCGCAAACGCGGCTGGTGACGTACGGCGCATCCCAGGGGTCGCGGCCTTGCAGCAATACCTCGAAACCGCGGGCCATGGTACCGGAAGACCAGGCATCGGTGACCACACCGTTTTCGACTTCAACCTCGATCTTCAGATGACCTTCGATTCTTGTTACCGGATCAACAATAACGCGCACCATATTCGGATCCCCTTTTCAACATTTTTGCGTCCGCGGCGCCGCCGCGACGTCGTCGTATCAGTTCTTACTAAACTCCGAAATCATACTCGTGGGCAAAGTGCGGACTGGTATCCTGGTAAAACTCCGGCTGCGAACAGGCAATACACGGGAAACTGGAGTTGATGCAGTAGCTGGCGCGGTTGTTCCACAGGCGTGTCTGGCAGTCCTGAAAGGCTATAGGCCCCTTGCAGCCCTTGAGGATCAGGCAATAACCCTGCTGAGCCGGGTTGTTGAAGTCGGTGACGAACCGGCGTTTCTCAAAATTGCCGCGGCGGGAGCAATTGTCATGCTGCAGCCTGCCGTAGAAAGCCAGCGGCCGCTGGAAAGCGTCCAGTTCCGGCGCGGTGCCGAAGGTGAGGTAATGAACGATAGTGGCCACCAGCCGCTCGTTGTGCAGCGGGCAGGTGGGCAGGTTAATGACTGGTTTTGGGCCGACATCATTGAAAAAGCCATGCAGCGTTTTGCCGCGATACAGGTAACCGACAGCGTCGGTCGGACCGGACCGGGGGATGCCGCCAAAGGAAGCGCAGGATCCGACGCAGATGATGACCGCGGCGTTTTTGGCCGTTTCCCGTACGATCTCGGTGAACGGCCTGCCGCCGACCATACAGAACTTGCCGTTTTCCGCCAGCGGAATACTGCCGTCGATCACCAGGACATAACCGCCCTCAGCGACGGTGGCTGCAAGCGCCTCTTCCGCCTGGTGTCCTGACGCGGCCATCACCGCCTCGTTATAACGCAGCGATATCGTATCCAGGAGGAGTGAACTGGCGGTCGGTTCCAGGTTGTTCAAGAAAGATTCCGCACATCCGGAGCATGCCTGGCCGTCCAGCCAGATGACCGCCGGTTTCTTACCCTGAGCCTGCATCTCCAGAGCCTGAATGATCTGAGGTGCGAGAGCCTGGCTCAACCCCAGGTAAGTTGCCGTTATGCCGGCAACTTTGACGAAATCCCGGCGGCTTAATTCAGGTCTTGTCAGATTCGCAATGTTCATTATTCCTCCTAAAGCGGGTACAAAATCCCGCCGTTCTGATCTTCAGGGTGCTATCAGATTTCAAAAATGGCTAGGGAGTCGCTTTAAGGTAGTTGATCAACACATTACTGAGCGCCGGATCAAGAGCCGCTCCGTAGAATGACCGGTAGTGCAATCCGGTAAAACTGCTCAGGCTTTGATGTGTGAAGGCAGTCAGATTCGCCGAAATCAAGGTGGGCCCTACCCCGCCCTGCCGCTGGATGCCGTGACAGGAAGCGCACTTGCTGTAATACACCAGCAGCGCGTCAATACCGGCTACGGTGGGCAGCGGGTTATCCGGTGCCTGGGTTGTGGTGGGAGGCGGTTGGGTAGTAGTGGCGGTGGGTTCGGGTTCCGGTGTGGTGCAGGCGCTCAATACCGGTATCGCCACCAGTAATAGAGCCAGGATAACATAGAGGGTCGCCTTAGGTTTCATCGTTCACCTCTCCCGTATGGCATTATTTCAGAGCATGCGCCGTTTTCGTAACAGGGAACACCAGTGATTTGAGCCTAGACCATTTGATTGTACACCCATTGTCAAGCGTTTTATTGGTAACCTTACTGCTAAATAGGTCCTTTCCCATAGATACACAGGGACAACTAACTCAATCACAGAATCGTGTTCAGTATCCCTTGTCTGGATTGTTACCACAATGCGTACTTTTACCTAATTTTTGCGTTTTCCACGCCTAGATCGGAAATCAGCCACCGCCTCCAAAAAATATTTTCCCACCTCCCCCATCGTCCCCAGCTTTGAATCCCCTACTTTCTACCTATTGACAACCCCTACATCTAGTGGTACCTTATACCAGCAACACAACAGGTAGTGCCTGAAGTAAATTCCAAGCTCCAAATACCAAATGCCAAACGGTTGTGATTTAATCGTATGAATTGTCCAAACTGCCAGCAAAATGATTTCAAGGTCGTGGACTCCCGAGAGGTGGAGGACGGCATCCGCCGCCGCCGGGAATGCCTGGGCTGCGGCCACCGCTTCACCACCTACGAGCGCATCCAGCCCACCGCCGCCTACGTCATCAAGAAGGACGGCCGCCGCGAGGAATGGAGCAAGGACAAGCTCCTGGCCGGTTTGCACAAGGCCTGTGAAAAGCGCCCGCTGCCGGTGGGGACCGTGGACAAGCTGGCGTATGACATAGAGGCGGAGCTTTTGGAGACCGGCCGCGCCGAGATCCCCTCCACCGCCGTCGGCGACAAGGTGATGGAGAAACTGAAGGCCATCGACAACATCGCCTACATCCGCTTCGCCTCGGTCTACCGCAAGTTCACCGATGTTACCGAGTTCAAGGAGATGGTGGATCGGCTCATCGACCGCGACGCGCCCGGCGCCCGCGCCCAACTGCCACTGCTGCTCACCGACACGGAAAAGAAAATCAAACGGAGTAAAGGCCATGACGCCGCAATCATCAGCTAAACCCATCGTGGACAAGAACCGCATCGCCCAGATCATCTTCAACGAGGCCTCCGCCATGGGCATCTCCGAACGCGCGCGCGTCGAGGAGATCACCGCCCGGGTCATCGACCGGCTGGAAAAGCCCGTCGCCCTGCCCGGCATGGAGGCCTTCATGCCCTTAGGCGCCAAGCAGCCCATCGCCGCCACCGAAAACGAGATCGAGGCCCTAGTCAAGGACATCATCGACGACACCCAAAAATCGTCGACCGTCGCTGAACCGGCCCAAACCTACGTTCGCCCTGAGCCTGTCGAAGGGTCCTCAACTTCCGTTCGCCCTGCTTGTCCCGATGAAATCGGGGAGCCTGTCGAAGGGTCCTCAACTTCCGTTCGCCCTGCTTGTCCCGATGAAATCGGGGAGCCTGTCGAAGGGTCTCCCACTCAGTCCACCCCCAAACCCGTTAAAGAGGAGAAAGCCATGCCCGCAGCCATCAAAACCAGAAAATCGAATAAAAAAGCCGCCATCCCTGAAAAGGTGGAGCTTGCCGATAACGCCCTCGCCGTGCTCAAAAAGCGCTATTTGAAGAAAGACAAGCAGGGCAACCCCGTCGAGACGCCGGAGGACATGCTCCGCCGCGTCGCCCGCACCGTCGCCGCCGCGGAACTCATCTACGACACCAACTGCGACGTGCGTGAACTGGAGAACGAGTTCTACGGCCTGATGGCCCGCCTTGAATTCCTGCCCAACTCCCCCACGCTGATGAACGCCGGCCGTGAGCTGGGCCAGCTTTCCGCCTGCTTCGTGCTGCCCATCGAGGACTCCATCGAGAGCATCTTCGACGCCGTGAAGCACACCGCCATGATCCACAAGTCCGGCGGCGGCACCGGCTTCTCCTTCTCCCGGCTGCGCCCGGAGTCGGACCGCGTCGGCACCACCGGCGGCGTCGCCTCCGGCCCCATCTCCTTCATGCGCGCCTTCGACGTGGCCACCGATGTCATCAAGCAGGGCGGCACCCGCCGCGGCGCCAACATGGCCATCCTGTCCATCGACCACCCGGACATCGAGCGCTTCATCACCGCCAAGCAGCAGGCCGGCGTGCTGACCAACTTCAACCTTTCGGTAGCCATCACTGACAAGTTCATGGAAGCCGTCCGCTCCGGCGCCGATTACGATCTGGTCAACCCCCACAACGGCGAGGTTTTCGCCAGCCGGAAGGCGCGGGATATCTTCGACAAGATCGTGAACCTGGCCTGGAAGACGGGGGATCCCGGCATCGTCTTCATCGACCGCATCAACGCGGAGAATCCCACCCCCCACCTCGGCCGCATCGAGTCCACTAACCCCTGCGGCGAGCAGCCCCTCCTGCCCTACGAGTCCTGCAACCTGGGCTCCATCAACCTGTCCCGCATGGTCAAGGGCAATGGCAAGAAGTCTGTCGATTTCGACAAGCTGGGCTATACCATCCGCACCGCCGTCCGCTTCCTGGACGACGTCATCGATGTCAACAAGTTCCCCCTCCCCCAGATCGCCGAGCGCACCCGCCAGACGCGCAAGATCGGCCTCGGGGTGATGGGCTTCGCCGATCTCCTGATCGACCTCGGCATCCCCTATGACTCACCGGAAGCCCTGGCCACCGCGGAAGCGGTCATGGGATTCGTCCAGTCAGAATCGCACAAGGCTTCCGAGGAACTGGCTGCCATTCGCGGCGTCTTCCCCGCCTACGACGGCTCCATTTACGATGGAAAAGTCAGGATGCGCAACGCCTCCTGCACCACCATCGCCCCCACCGGCACCCTGTCCATCATCGCCGGCTGCTCATCGGGCATCGAGCCGCACTTCGCCTTGTGCTTCACCCGCAACATCATGGACAACACCAGGATGATTGAGGTCAACCCCTACTTCGAGCGCGCCGCCAAAACGGACGGTTTCTACTCGGAGGACCTGATGAAGAAGCTGGCCGAGGGCTCCCACCTGGAGAGCATGGTGGAAGTCCCGGACGACATTAAAAAACTCTTCGTCACCGCCCACAACATCACCCCAGAAGGCCACGTCAAGATGCAGGCGGTCTTCCAGAAATACACCGATAACGCCGTCAGTAAGACGGTCAACTTCCCCGCCGACGCCACCGTGCCGGACGTGGAAGGCGTCTATCTCATGGCCTACAAAGACGGCCTGAAAGGCATCACCATCTACCGCGACGGCTGCAAGGCCGACCAGCCCATGTCCACCGGCTCCCCAAAATCCGATTCCTCTTCCGTTCGCCCTGAGCCTGTCGAAGGGTCAAAGATACCCGCAGCCCCCCAGCCCGCCAAACCCCGCAAGCGCTCCAAGGTGACCACCGGCTTCACGGAGAAGGTCAACACCGGCTGCGGCACCCTTTACATCACCGTCAACTCGGATGACACCGGCGTATGTGAGGTCTTCTCCCACCTGGGCAAAACCGGCGGATGCGCCGCCGCCCAGCTTGAGAGCACCTGCCGCCTGGCCTCCTTAGCCCTCAGGAGCGGCATAGAACCCGCTTCCGTCGCCAAGCAGCTGAAAGGCATCCGCTGCCCCTCCATCGCCTGGGACGGCGGCAAGAGCGTCCTTTCCTGCGCCGACGCCATCGCCACCGTACTGGAGAACTTCCTGACCGCCCGCGAATCACTCGCCACTCGCGACTCGCAACTCGTGACTCCGCCCGGCGGCAACGGCCACGGGGAAAAGAAGGCCGTCAAAGACCTGGGCTTGGTCAAGAACATCGCTGGTCAGTGCGTGGAATGCGGTAGCATCCTGGTCTACCAGGAGGGGTGCTTCATTTGCCCGGGGTGTGGGTTTACGAAGTGCTAGATTAGATGTAGACTACGCGGAGACAACAGGAAAGAATAAACTTGGCGAGGATCAGGTATGCTTATTGTTGTGCCCCTAGCCATCGCGGTCTTTTTCCTGGCGTGGAAACTCCGTCCACCTGCGGGCGCGCCCAGGGAACGTTCGATAGCGACTCTGGCGATACTAATCCCCAACCTTATTATTGCCATCGCCGCTATCATTGCTCAGCTGGTGCACAATGCCAGTATCGGCGAGGGCGTTTCAGACACCGCCAACAACCTGATAATCCTGGAATTTTGGTTGTGCGTTGCAGCGCTCATTGCCCTGATTGTTGTTATGCTTCAGCGCAAGGGTGAAATAGTTAAAGGGCTGGGATTGGGCTTTTGCATCGCTTTTCTTACGCTAATCGTGAATTTCGGTGTGTTGGAAGGTTTGGCTGGTGTGTAACAGGGACGGTGGATCCTTGGAGTGCGGGAGCAAACTGGTCCAACCATATATATTGTCCGGACATGAGAGCGAATTGGAATCTCTCTTCAAAACAATAGGAGAGAATCGGGAGTAATTCACTTTCACTTTTATATAACAATATCCCTGGGTGCCACGATAAATAGGCCCGCCTGAGTTGATCAGGCGGGCCTATATAAGCCATTCTACCCACTCAGTGCTTCTTAACTGTGTGGTTTTTCCAGTTTCACTGTAATCGTATTGTTAGATGTTCGAATCGCGATCTCAACGGTATAACCGACAAGATTGCCTTTCAACGTTGTGGTGGTACCGTAAGAATCCGTCACCGCGTTTTCAGTGAAGCCGGTGGCGCCGGACATCAGGTTACGGTAATGATTCAGGGCATCCGTGGCAGTGCCGTTGTTTTTGTAGCGTCGTTGATACTCGATATTCGTTGACCAGCAATGAAACAGATCGGACATTGGAGCACTTTGCTGAAAAGCCGGGAAACTGGCAGTGGGAAAATCGGTAAACAAGGGGTTGCTTTCGTATTTGATCGTATTGTTGCCCACCATCACACTAACCACCTGCTCACCGGTATAAAAAGATGACTCGACATTAGCGTGAACTTCCCATTTACCTATGGTTCCCTGTACATCGCTGAAGGCGTTTATCTGATGCGCTTCGACCAGGTCGTGATAATGTTTGATAACTTCAGCTTCCGTACCTTTTGCGCCATACTGGACTCCGTAATAGAACGTGACATCGGGATAAACGAAATCAGCCGGATAATAAACTTCCATCCAGAAATTATTCTGCCTGTCTTGGACATTGAATAACGGCCATACGGTAGCGGGGTATTCTTTAAGCTCACACATGAAATTGCTTGTAACGACAGGTGGAGTGGTAGTGGGGGCAGGTGGTGTCGTGGCTGGCGTTGTCGTGACTGGCGGTGTTGTGGCGGGTGGTGTTGTGGCGGGAGGGACATTGCCGGTGTTCGTATTCCCTTCGGCCGCCGGACCGCAACTCGAAGCCATCAGGAGGATTGCCGTTAGAACCAGAATAATCACTGATCGGGGAGTTTTTTTGATCAAAATCTACCTTCCTGTGTAGTATTTGGTGACCCAGGATGTCTGTCAAAAACGGATTATCAGCCATACGAAATGATTTGTCAAAGCTAAAGGCCAATTTCCATTCACGGGATCTTATTGAAACCGCTTTAACTTCTGTTTAATACCGCCCCGCCCCACCCAGCTTCTCAACCCAAATCCCCTCCAGCATCTTCAAGTCCTCGATGAACTGCTCCTGGCTCTGGCTTTCCTTTTTCTCCAGCGTATCCAGCACCTCGAAGGTGAAGACCTCCCCCTCCAATATCAACAACCCTGACTCTTGAGATACTTGTCCTCTATAACTGAGGAATGTGGAGCTATTTGAAACAGCTTTTACCGTTGGTCGTACCTATTCTTCTGACTCTTGTGGCTGCCGCGAAATGGGACGCTGATTTCCCGGAGACTTTAGGCTCGATCAGACGGTTGTTGCTAAACTCGTTGAGATTCAAAGTATAGTTGCTGATGATGTTAGGTTCTCAGTGTGTTTGAGCAGAAAATGTTGGTTTTGGTAGACGGCGAATTGGAATTATATCTTTCACGTCTTCCCCCTCAGCTGTTATCAATAGAACACCTAAACCATCTTCAAGTGTGATATGATGTCAGAAACTGTTGGAGCATAGGAATCAGCCCCTTCTTCTCAAACCATAGTTCGATTACTATCCTCCAAAGCCCAGGTTATTAATATGTTGGCTCTGGAGGCGGAACCCACAATTGCTATAAGGCACAGAGTGATACATAAACTCTGCGAATTTGGCAGAAAAATGAAAGGTAAACTGGTGTTGAGCAATGGGTAAAACAAGTAATCCACATTGGAACACTGTGAACCGACGAAACCTGGCAAAAGTTCGCAATATGATCGCCGCGGTAACATTGCTGACGTTAAGCTCTGTTGGATTTATATTCCCCTCACCTTTGCAAGGATCGGGCAGCCAAGTCGGAGTAGCATTCGAGCACATCACTTCAGAGCAGGGTTTACCAAATGATGTGGTATATTCCATTATCCAGGACAAACAGGGGTTCATGTGGTTTGCCGGGGAAGGCGGATTGATAAGATATGATGGCTATGTCATGAAAGTCTATCAAAATGATCCGTTGGATCCCTCTTCGATCGCCGGCAATAATATAAGTCAAATTTTAGAAGATAAAGATGGATTTATCTGGTGTTCTCTTTGGGGAGCTGGGATAGATCGTTTCGATCCACGGACCGACACCTTCACCCATTTCAAGAATGATCCAGCGAATCCGAACAGTCTGAGTGATGACCGGGCACATGTGATCTATCAGGACACAGGCGGGATTATTTGGTTTGGGACATACGCAGGGGGACTGAATCGTTTTGACCCGGATGCCCAAACCTTCACTCATTTTCAACACTCTGACAATGATCCCCACAGCCTGAGCCAGGATCGTGTATGGTCAGTCGCGGAAGACAAAGCTGGCAACCTGTGGGTAGGCACGAATGACGGATTGAATATGTTCGATCGTGCAACCGGAAAATTCACGCACTACAAAAATGACCCCCAAAACCCCCGCAGCCTGAGCAACAACGAATCGCGCTGGATTTTCGTTGATCAGGCTGGGACTGTTTGGGTGTCCACTAGCGGTGGCTTAAACCGCTACGATCCTGCCACCGATGATTTCACCCGGTATGTGCACGATCCCAATAACCCTAGTAGTTTGAGCAACAATATCGCTTATAAAATCTGCGAAGACCAGTATCAACGTCTGTGGATCGGTACAAAAGGAATTGATACCGGCGGCCTGAATGTGTTCGATCCAAAAACCCAGCAATTTACCTCCTACGGTTATGATCCGAATAATCCCGCCAGCATTAGCCATAATGATATCCGGGATGTATTCATAGACCGTTCAGGGATATTATGGGTTGGAACTCGCGGCGGTGGGGTGAATAAACTTGACCTCAAACCTCTAAAATTTCAACACGTTGCCTCTAACCCGAATTTGCCCAACACCCTGCATGGGACGACGGTGTTCTCGCTCGCGGAAGACAACGCTGGTAACCTTTGGATCGGAACGGATGGCGGCGGGTTGAATGTCTATAACCCTGACAGCGGACTGTTTGCATATTATGACATGAAGAACAGCACCATTAGCAACGATTCAGCACTCTCAATGCAAATCGACAGGACCGGTTCGCTCTGGCTGGGTACCAAGGGGGGCGGATTGAATTATTTCGACCCACAAACGGCTCAATTCACGGTGTATAAGAATGACCCCGCCGATCCGAACAGCCTGAGCAATGATCAGGTGTACGCCCTGCTACTGGATCGGGACGGCCGTTTGTGGATTGGCACAGATAATGGGTTGAATCTTTTTAATCCAAATGATCAAACCTTCACCAATTTTATGCATGATCCTCAAACCCTGAATGGTTTAAGCAACAAAAGTGTGCTTAGTCTATTACAAGGTCGGGATGGCGCGGTGTGGATCGGCACATGGGGTGGAGGGGTCAATAAACTGGTGATTGATTCATCTGGCAAACCTCACTTCACGGTTTTCCGGCGTGACGTGAACAACCCCAACAGTCTCAGCAATGATGAAGTTACGACATTGCTGGAGGATGCCAGGGGAAACATATGGGTTGGCACTAATGGTGGCTTGAACAAATTGGATCCGAACAGCGGAGTGTGCACACGCTACCTGGTTGAGCAAGGTCTGCCAAACAACGATGTCGCCGCGTTGCTCCAGGATGACACTGGGATGCTCTGGATCAGCACCTCTGCCGGGCTGGCTCGTTTCGATCTCAAGGGCCAAACCTTCCACACTTATGATGTCACGGATGGCCTGCAATCCAATCATTTTAAGGATGGTGCGGTATTTCGCAGCCGATCCGGGCAATTCTTTTTTGGGGGCGTTGGCGGTTATAGTTATTTCTACCCTTCTGAGATCAATAATAACTCGACACCTCCACCGGTTGTGCTAACCAGTTTCAAGGTTTTTGAACGACCCGTCCCTTCATCAACTTCTGATTCATATCTGGAAACCATTGAACTCACACATAACGACAAGTTTATATCGTTTGAGTTTGCCGCATTGGATTATACCAATACGGCAAAGAACCGCTACGCGTACAAATTGGAGGGGTTCGATACTGATTGGGTTGATGCCGGCCAGAGGCATTACGCAAGTTATACCAATCTTGATGCCGGCCAATACTTGTTCCGGGTTAAGGCCTCAAATAGCGATGGCGTGTGGAATGAACAAGGCGTCGCATTGCACATCACCATTTTACCGCCATGGTGGGAGACCTTGTGGTTTCGCGGCTTGTCAGGAGTCTTACTAATTGTGGCCGTGATGGCTACTTTTCAATGGCGTACAAGATCGATCATCACACAGAAAAATCACCTTGAACGGCAAGTGACTGAACGTACCAATGAACTGGTTATTGCCAAAGAGCAGGCTGACTCGGCAGCCAAGGCCAAGGCCGATTTTCTGGCAAATATGAGCCATGAGATCCGGACGCCAATGAATGCCATTATTGGTTTCTCTGGTTTGGCTCTAAAAACGAATCTGGATAAACGACAGGTAGACTATATCCAGAAAATCCAACAATCGGGTACCCACCTGCTAGGCATCATTAACGATGTTCTTGATTTTTCCAAAATTGAAGCAGGCAAGTTGTATCTGGAACAAACGGAATTTGAATTAGAAAAAGTGCTGGGGAATGTATCCAATCTTATCTCGGAAAAGGCATTTTCAAAAAACCTTGAGCTAATATTCCAGGTCGACCGGGATATCCCCAAGTACCTGATCGGAGATCCTTTACGTATAGGGCAGGTGTTAGTAAATTACGCTAATAATGCCGTCAAATTTACTGAAAAGGGTGAGGTCTTGGTCTCGGTTAAAATTGAGGAAGAAACCGCGGACAACCTGCTGATAAAATATTCCGTTAAAGATACTGGTATCGGTCTGACAGACGAGCAAATCGGTAAGCTCTTTCAATCATTCCAGCAGGCAGATACTTCTACATCCAGGAAATTCGGAGGGACAGGATTAGGACTGGCCATTTCCAAGCAATTGGCCAACCTTATGGGTGGAGATGTTGGTGTAGAAAGCGAGTTTGGGAAAGGCAGCACTTTCTGGTTTACTGCACGACTGGGGAAGGGAACGGCCACAGGTAGGAGTCTCCTGCCGAAGCCCGTTTTATGCGGGCGGCGGATACTTGTCGTGGACGATAACGAAGACTGCCGGTCAGTCATGAAGGATATGCTTGAAGACATGACTTTTAGGGTGAGTTTAGCTGATTCCGGCAGTGCAGCTTTAACGGAAATCAAGTCTGCGATTGATTCGAATAAACCGTATGACGTCATCCTTCTCGATTGGAGAATGCCATCGATGGATGGCATTGAAACCGCCAGGGTTATCCGTAAAATGGGCCTGACTGAAAACCCGCATTTGGTGTTAGTCTCGGCACACGGTCGCGAAGAGCTCTTCAATGAGGCCAGGCTAGCGGGTCTAGAGGACGTGCTGGTTAAGCCTGTCGCACCGTCTACCCTCTTTGACACAATGATGCATCTGCTGGGATGCGATACTGAAAAGGTTGCCGCTGAATGCCGGGGAACGTCAACCGCTTATCAAATATCATCATCCCTTAAAGGTCGCAAAATATTATTAGTTGAAGATAACGAAGTAAACCAGGAACTCGCCATCGAATTGCTCACCGCGGCGGGCTTCGAGGTTCAAACGGCAGATAATGGCCAACAAGCCATTGAAATGCTGAAACAATGGTCTTATGATGCCGTTCTCATGGACATGCAGATGCCAGTGATGGATGGAATCACGGCAACCCGTGAAATCAGGAAAACGGAAAAATTCCATAATTTACCGATCATCGCCATGACAGCCAATGTCATGAAGGGGGACATTGATAGGTGCATAGAATGCGGGATGAATGACCACATAGCAAAGCCTATCGATACTGATGAATTGATGTCCAAATTGGTAAAGTGGATCGAAAAAAAGCCTGGGGACGAGCAGGTTCATATCGTTGAAACACGGCCTCCGGACAGAGCATCGGAGTCTCCGGTCGAGCTTCCTATCATCTGTGATCTGGATACGAGCAACGCAGTAAAACGGATGATGGGAAACCGGGGACTGTACCTTAAAATGCTAACAAAATATGCCGAATCCCAGGCCAATGTCGTATCGAATATCCGCACGAGCCTGGATGCGAAGGACTTCGAAACCGCTGAAAGGATAGCTCATACCGCCAAAGGAGTCAGCGGCAACATCGGAGCCACCGGAGTGCAGGAACTGGCTGGACAACTGGAAAGTCACATCAAAAACCGAGCCCCACTGGAAACGATAGAGGAAGTATTCGCATTGTTCTCGTTTACTCAGTCGGAGCTGTTGAACAATCTCAGGGAAAAGCTGCGACGATCCGATGGGGAAGTTGAGAAAGTAGAATCGGTAGAATTTGACCGTGAACACACTCTGGAAGTTCGCCGAGAACTGTTAAGCCTGTTAGAAGAAAGTGACAGTGAGGCCGCCGAGCTGTTTGAACAAGAACGAGGACCTTTACGCGCACTATTTGGCGATGAGCATTATCGGGCTATCGATAAAAGCATTAAGAATTATGATTTTGAAAGTGCTGTCACATTAATCAGGAAACAAATGAATAAACCGGATTAAAGGTTATCCGGCCCAGGGTAAGATTTTTTACGTCTTTTACGTACGCGGCAATACCGGCTATGTCGGGTGCCTACCAATTATTGGAGTTCACGGTGCCGGCAGCCAGCGGAGCGATCCCAAGGCTGGAAATGCTGACGATTTCCCCTTGGGGCGCGGCCCGCAGGGCGATGTTATCCGTATTGATAACCTGGTGCGATTGGTACGCGATGCCTGATAACAGATGATAGAGATTTCCATTGACCCCGCCTCATCTATAATATGCCGACAGTCTTCTGCTCAACTTGAATTGACCCTCACATCAAAACAGGCACAACCATTATTAGGGCCCTGTTCGACCCCGGTTTTCTTTTACACTAGGAATTTTCTAACACTTTTCTCTATTTCCCCTTTTCATCTTTCAACTATATGGTAAAAATACTATATACAAATGTTATGCTCCCGGTTACAATATAATTAGCTCCTTACCACGAAGGATGTTGCCTGACAATAGGACAAAGATAAAAAGAGATCTTAAATTGTGATCGCCAAGTAGAATTGAAGGTGAATACAATTGGATGATAACAGAAGAAAGTCCGCCCTGTTCGATATCCAGTGCCAGAATGACTCTGATAAAGACGATATTCTCACAAACACGCCCACCATCCACACAATTTTGGATCAATCTCTATTCGGTGTTGTTTTAGTCTCCAAAAACAAGAGAATAGTTTGGGCTAATATAGCAGCTTGTGAATTGATGGGATTTGAGAATTCCGCGCAGGTATCTGGCCGATCCTGTACTGATTGTTTCTGCACGGCAGAGCAATACGCCTGCCCGATTTTAGACCTGCATCAGACAATTGACAATAGCGAGCGCATGTTAAAACAGATTGACGGTAATCTGATCCCAATAATCAAATCCGTTAAAAACATCAATCTTGGTGGGGAAGATCTTCTCCTGGAATTTTTTACCGATATTTCCAAACAGAAGAGTAACGAGCTCTCTCTCCAGAAAAGCCTCAAACAAACACAAGGAATCCTGGATAATCTCCTCGATGCCTATTTCCAGGCCGATCTCGGCGGAAAATTCACCATCGTCAGTTCATGCGCGGCAAAGATGTATGGATATGAGAATGAGCAACAGATGATTGGTTTGCCCGCCGAGTCATTGTATGAGAACCATGCCGAAAGAGAAGCGTTGATAAAACGCCTGAGATCAGAAGGGCGTATCACTGATTATGTATGCCAGGGGAAAAGGAAAGACAATACCGCTTTCTGGGTTTCCATGAATATTCAGTTGGTTCGTGATGACGCCGGACAGGTAATCGGCACTGAGAGTATGGTCAGAGATATCTCCGAACGTATAAATGCATCCATTGAAAATCAACGCCTTCAACAGCAAACATTACTGGAAATGGAACGTTTCAATAAGCTAGCTTTACGCCGCGAGGAACGTATACGGGAACTCAAACAGCAGCTGAATAACCTGGCAATTGAGTCTGGAAAACCACCGATTTTTTTAAGTTGTGAGACATCTGAGACGGGGGACGAAGAAAATAGAACTCCCTTTGAACCGGTAAGGGCTGATGTAGAAGAAGTGCACCTGGAAGAACTCCTGGATGTCGTCCGACTTAAAACACTGATCGATAACTACTGCAATTCGATGGGGATCGCCGCGGCTGTAATCGATCTTAAAGGTCAGGTGCTTGTTGCGTCGCATTGGCAACGGGCTTGCACAGAATTCCATCGTAATAACACCGATAGCCTTAGCAGATGTATAGAAAGCGACACTGAACTTGCGCTGAACTTGAACCAGGGAAAGGATTTTTCAATCTACAAGTGTAAAAACGGTTTGGTTGATGCCGCATCGCCGATTTATGTGTTTGATAAACATGTAGCCAATCTCTTCATAGGGCAATTTCTTACCCAACCGCCGGACATGGATTTCTTTGACAGGCAAGCGGAAAAATACGGCTTTGATAAGACGGAGTATAGGAAAAGCATCAAGGAAGTACCGGTTGTCGATGAACAAAACCTGAATTCGATAATGGGTTTTTTGACAGGCTTGGCAAAAACCGTAGCGTCAATTTCGTTTGAGCGAAACAGGGCATTGCAGGCTGAGGCAAGTATTGCTTTAAAAATGGTGGAAATACAGAAACAACACGACGCCGCGATGAGCCTGGCGGAAGACGAGATCCAAGCTCGCAAAGAAATAGAAACCCTGAAGGAACAACTTGAGTCCCTGGTTAGTCAGCGAACGGCAGAGCTCCATAGCAGTGAAGAACGCTGTCATCTTTTGCTTCAATCTGCCAGTGAAGGATTTTTCGGCGTAGATACCAACGGACGTATGACCTTCATAAATCAAGCGGCTTTAAAAATGCTTCGATATGAAGAAAAGGAGTTAATCGGCGCGCCTGTTCATGGTAAAATCCACCATTCTTACAGCGACAACACTCCTTATCCAATCGAATCCTGCGTTATGTGCGATTCGTATGCCAAAGGTGTGAAACTAACCCTACAGAAAGATATATTCTGGAATAAAACTGGATCAAATTTTCCGGTCGAATATTCAAGCGACCCGCTATTTCGTAACAATAGACTGATCGGCGCGGTTGTTGCTTTCAAGGATATAACGGAGCGGCAAAAGGTTGAAAATAAACTCACGGAGAAAATGCAGGAGCTTGAGAGATTTAACCGCCTCACTGTTGAGAGAGAAAAAAAGATGATTGAATTGAAAAACGAGATCAATACACTCTTGACGAACAGCGGCCTGGATCCCAAATACAAGATAGTCGTATAAAAACAAAATCGGAATATTGGAGGGAATAATGTTTAAAGAACCACGGGCGGAATCTTTATTTGACTGGAGTATGCTGGGAGATATTGAATTGGGTCGGCCCAATCTTGGTCCCGGTACTGTAGTTGCGGTGTATCGCCTGATGCAATTTACATTGCGGGATGCCTTAATACAGGAATTCGGCGTTGAGGCGGCGGAACGAATATTTTATAAAGCCGGAGAAAAAGCCGGACAGGAGCTGTTCAAAAATCTCATCAACGAAAAATCCGATTTCACTCTGTTTATCCAGGAACTGGAAGAATTGCTGACTAAATTGAAAATCGGAATATTAAGAATTGAGAAATCAGATCTGGACAAGCTGGAATTCACGCTCACAGTGGCCGAGGATCTGGATTGCTCCGGACTGCCCATTAGCGACGAAACCATTTGCACTTATGATGAGGGATTCATCGCCGGATTGTTGAAAGAGTTCACCGGGAAGGATTTCAACGTCAAGGAAGTCGATTGCTGGTGTTCAGGTGATCGGGTATGCCGATTTGAAGTAAAACCAGTAGCTTAGGACTTGTATACAATGCTCCAAGTTAAAAAAAACGATCTGGACAAACTAACGGAAGCTTTTTACCTGATATTGAATGGTAAAAAGCCCGAGTTAGTCGATTGTGGAAAAGAGTATGAAGGCAATGAATTTGGTCAGTTGCTGGAATATTTCAATCGATTCGTTACAGAATACAATGAAGCGACTGGGTTCGTTTTTGAGTTGGGGAGGGGTGAAATCGACAAAGCTGTACCTAAGGGTAAACTTGTCATCCTGCATTCGCTCAAAAGTCTCCATGCCAATTTGAGAAACCTGACCTGGGTCACCGAAAAGATAGCGGCCGGTGACTTTTCTCAAAGGATCGACTTCATGGGGGACTTTTCCAAGGCCTTTAATAGTATGACCGACCAGTTGCGGTGTTCCTTTGACTCGAATAAAAAAGCAACTGAGGATCTCCAAAGCCAGATAGAAGAATTGAGTGAAACCCGGAAAGCTATGCTGAACATTCTGGAGGACCTGGATGAGGCCAGACAGCAGGCTGATACCGCCGCTAGAGCGAAAGCTGATTTCCTGGCTAATATGAGCCATGAAATCAGGACACCTATGAACGCAATTATTGGTTTTTCCAATCTCGCCATGAAGCTGGAGATGGACAAACGCCAGCGAGACTATATATCCAAGATCCGCCAGTCAGGACAACACCTGCTTGAAATAATTAACGATATTCTGGATTTTTCAAAGATCGAAGCCGGTAAATTTTCAATAGAAAAAACCGAATTCAAATTGGATGATGTCCTCCAAAATGTTTCAAACCTCGTAGCCGACAAAGCGATGTCGAAAAACATCGAACTAATAATCCAGATTGAAAGGGATACCCCTCGCGTCCTGATAGGTGACCAATTACGGATAGGCCAGATAATAATAAATTATGCCAACAATGCGGTTAAATTCACCGAACAGGGCGAAATCCTCATCTCAGTCCGGGTACAAGAAAATCTCGGCCAAGAGGCGATATTGCGATTTAGCGTCAAAGACACCGGGATCGGACTGACCCCTGATCAACAAAAAAAGCTTTTCCAATCGTTCCAACAGGCTGATACTTCTACTTCCAGAAAGTTTGGCGGCACCGGCCTCGGGCTGGCGATATCTAAAAAGCTGGCGAACCTCATGGGCGGCGAGGTGGGTGTCGAAAGCGAATTTGGCAAAGGCAGTACATTTTGGTTTACCGCCAAACTTGGTAAGGGAACCGAAAGCAAAAAATGTTTCTGTGTGGCCCCTGAACTCAAGGGGAAAAAGGTGCTTGTGGTCGATGACAATGAAATGTGCCGCAAGGTGCTGAGAGAAATGTTGGCCAGTATGGAACTGAAAGTAAGTGAAGTCTCTTCCGGAAACAAGGCTTTGGATGAAGTGCGGAGCGCGATCAAAAGTGGTCATCCTTTCGATGTTATCCTGATCGATTGGCAAATGCCCGGAATGGATGGCATCGAGACAGCCGGAACACTCCGGAACATGTTTCCGGATACCAAACATCACATGGCTTTGATAACGGCGTATGGCCGGGAGGAAGTCTTTCGGGAAGCGAAAGAAACAGGATTGGACGACGTCCTAATCAAACCGATCAGTCAGTCCATGCTATTTGATACCATAATTCAAATGTTTGGATATACACAGGAAGCTTCCCTCAAAAAACACGAAGCCGATCCTGAAGATGGAAATCTTCAGGATCGGCTGGCACCCTTGAAAGGCGCGAAAATTCTTCTGGTTGAGGATAACGTTTTTAATCAGGAACTGGCAACAGAACTCCTTTGTGACGCCGGATTTCTGGTTGATATCGCGGAAAATGGACGGCAAGCCCTGAACCAGATTGAGAAAAACCAATATGACATAGTGCTCATGGACATGCAGATGCCGGTGATGGACGGCATCACGGCTACCCGTGAAATACGAAATAACCCGAAGTTCAAAGATCTCCCGATCATCGCTATGACTGCCAATGTTATGCAAAGTGATATCGACAGGTGCTACGAATGTGGGATGAACGATCATATTGCCAAACCTATCGACACCAGCGACCTGATGAGTAAGTTGATCCAATGGGTTGGCAGCGTAGATTACAAGTGTCCCATTACAATAAATCCCGCTATCCAGTTCCCAAAAGAAACCGATCAGGTCAGCCAGGCTACGAGGGAAATACCTGTTGTCTGTGGGCTGGACACACAAGGGGCTCTTGACCGGATGATGGGTAACAAGTCCTTGTACCTGAAGATGTTAAACAAATATATTGAAAGTCAGGCCGATGTCGTATCGAATATCCGCACGAGTCTGGATGCGAAAGACTTCGAAACCGCTGAAAGGATAGCTCATACCGCCAAAGGAGTCAGCGGCAACATCGGAGCTTCCGGAATACAGGAACTTGCTGGACAACTGGAAAGTCACATCAAAAACCGAGCCCCACTGGAAACGATAGAGGAAGTATTCGTATCGTTCTCGTTTACTCAGTCGGAGCTGTTGAACAATCTCAGGGAAAAGCTGCGACGATCCGATGGGGAAGTTGAGAAAGTAGAATCGGTAGAATTTGACCGTGAACACACTCTGGGAGTTCGCCGAGAACTGTTAAGCCTGTTGGAAGAAAGTGACAGTGAGGCCGCCGAGCTGTTTGAACAAGAACGAGGACCTTTACGCGCACTATTTGGCGATGAGCATTATCGAGCTATCGAGAACAGCATTAAGAATTATGATTTTGAAAGTGCCGTCACGTCGATAAGGGAACAAATGAATAAACCGGATAATAAATAACAGGAGTCCACATGAGTAATAAACCGATTGCTTCAAAACCACTGGTCCTGGTCGTCGATGATTCCCCGGATGTGATCAGCCTGGTATGCGGCTTACTCCGTGACAGCTACACTCTCAAAATCGCCACAAATGGCAAAAGCGCATTAAAGGTGATCGAATCAGGAGTGATCCCTGACTTAATACTGTTGGATATTATGATGCCTCAAATGGACGGATACGCGACCTTGAATGCCATTAAGCAATTACCTGAGACTAATAGTATCCCGGTGATAATGCTGACAGCGGAAGGTTATCTGTTGAATAAAACTCTCGCCTTTAATATGGGGGCAGTCGACTACATCACTAAACCAGTAAATGCCAGCGATCTGATCTCACGAGTGGCTGCGGCTCTGGGTAAATAAATCGACATTCGCCGGATTAAGGTGAGTTATGAATAGAGATGCCCGACTGGTGGAGAAACCGACGGTTCTTGTCGTGGATGACACTCCTGATAATCTAGTCCTTATGACAGATCTGTTGAAGGACAAATACACGGTAAAGATAGCAAACAATGGGGAACGGGCTGTCAGGATCGCCTCAACAGGCACAGTCCCGGATATCATTCTGCTTGATGTGATGATGCCTGTAATGGATGGGTATGAGGCTTGCCGGCAACTGAAATCCAAACCGGAGACCAAAGATATCCCGGTGATTTTCCTAACAGCCAAGTCCGAGATTGCGGACGAAATCAAGGGCTTCGAACTGGGGGCGGTGGACTATATCACCAAACCCATCAGCCCTCCGATCCTGAAGGCCCGTCTGCAAACTCACCTGGAACTCAAGAATTTCAGAGACTTCTTGAAAGATAAAAACGCTTTGCTTGAAAAGGAAGTTCAGGAACGAACCAGAGATGTCGTCGCTATCCAGGAAGCAACGGTGCTGGCGCTAACATCACTCGCCGAAACCCGGGACAACGAGACCGGTAATCACATCATACGTACTCAACGTTATGTAGAAGTTCTTGCCAGGGCACTCAAAGATCACCCCAAATTCAACAATGTTCTAAACGATGACCAGTCTATTAGTTTGATCGTCAAATCAGCTCCGCTCCACGATATCGGCAAGGTAGGCATACCTGACAATATTTTATTAAAAAAGGACCGTCTTACAGAAGCGGAATTCAATCTCATGAAAACCCATACAATACTGGGACGAAACGCTATTTTATCAGCTGAAGAACGCCTTGGTGTGACAATGCCGTTCTTGAATTTTGCCCGTGAAATAACGTATTGCCATCATGAAAGGTGGGATGGAACAGGATATCCGAATGGGTTAGCCGGCGAAGATATCCCGGTTTCCGGCCGTCTAATGGCAATTGCTGATGTTTATGACGCTCTAATCAGCAGACGGGTGTATAAAGAAGGTTTGTCTCACGAAAAAGCTGTCGAGATCATTCTTGAAGGGAATGGGAGTCATTTCGATCCTGATATGATTAATGCTTTCGCTGGTATCACATCAGAATTCCTTCAAATCAGCACAGAAGTTGCCGACACTTAACAATACTGCTCTTCAAAATCAGCAACGCCCCTAATACCGCCCCGCCCCACCCAGTTTCTCAGCCCAAATACCCTCCAGCGTCCACTTATTCATTCGTCAGGGTGTATATGCAAGACTTAGGAAAATTTTGCTCGGTATGTGGGTTTTACTGAAGTGATTCGACCAGTTGGTCCAATGTCAAATTCTTGGTGATATAACAGCGATAAGCGCTAACCTGATCGATTCCCCCGGATTGATTAAGGCACCCGCCGGCGCAATGGTAACGACAGAAGCAGTCCCGGCATTCACTGAGGCTATCGATGTTTCTTGATCTCAGAATAGATTGTGTTTCAGTGTTGAAAATAAAGTGTCCCGTGTCGTTATCATAGCTACCATGGAAAAACAGTCCGGACTGAGGGTCCTGCGGGTTGGTTCTCATATAACAGGCAGTGACCATCCCGGCCGGAGTTACGTTAAAGGCGGGATCGGTGGCGTAACAATAGCTTTTTCGAATGGACCCACCGCGAGCACTGCTGAACTCGATTCTAAGACCATATTCCTGACCCAACTTCTTTACTGATCTGAATGCCACCAGGAAACGGTCGGCATCCAGGATATCAAGCCCCTCTCCCCTACCATTTTGATAAAATGGCTCAAGGTAAATCGCCTCAAAACCTGCTCGACCGGCCAGAACGTTTATTATGCCGGGAAAGTATTGAAGGCTGTCTGCGGTAACCGTGGATAATATCCAATACTTTTTGCCGATTTTATCGAGATAATCAAACGTTCTCAGGACGTCTTCGTAACTTCCCTGTCCGTTACGCTTCGGTCTGTGTTTGTCATGAATTTCTTTTGGGCCGTCCCAGGAGATGCAGAACTCATCCACATGTTCAGCCAGCCAGCCTAATCGTTGTTGTGAGAAAACTCCGTTAGTGGTAATGCCGATGTACTTTTCAATGCCTTCCAGTTTTACTCTGGATTCGAAGTACTCGACGGTTGTCTGTACCATAGACCAGGCACAGGTCGGTTCGCCGCCGCCATGGAACTGCAGATGGGCCATGGAATGACCTTCGGAGGCATTTTTGATGATAAAATCTATTGCAGTGCGGATTTCGGTGAAGTTGGCCACCCATTTCGCTCCAAATTGGCCACGAGCACGGTGAAATTGGCCGGGTGGATCTGAGGGCGGGCGACGCTGGGATCGGTGGTTAGTTTAGCTTATGCGGAACAAAGTTTTCAATTCACTGCTTTCCTCCTCTCTCCGCGGATGATTCTGCATGGTTAGCGGCCTCCTGCCTACGGCGCATGGAATCGCCCTTGAGAGTAAGCCGGTAAGCATTGTGCAGCAGCCTGTCGCAGATGGCGTCGGCCATGGTGGGATCGCCGATCGCCGGGTGCCAGTCAGAGACAGGACATTGGCTGGCCACGACGGTGGCGCCGGCGTCGTAGCGGGCTTCGATGATTTCCAGCAGGTCGCGGCGCTCAGAGTCCACCAGAGAAGTGAGCAGAAAATCATCGACGATGAGCAGTTGCACCCTCGATAGCTTGTCCAGCAGCCTGAGGTGGGAGCCGTCGCCTCGCGCCTGTTGAAGGCTCTCGAAAAGCCTTGGCGCCCGGGTGTAAAACACGGTGTAACCGGCTCTAGCGGCTGAGTTACCCAAGGCGCAGGCGATGAAAGACTTGCCGACACCGGTCGGCCCGGTGACCATCACATTTCGGCGGGCATCCAGCCATTGGGTGGTCGCCAGGTCCAGCATCACCTGCTTGGAGAGGCCCCTGGTGTGGGTGTAGTCGATATCTTCCAGTGTCGCCGGCTGCCGCAGTTTGGCATTCTTTAAAAGGCGCGTCAGACGCTGGTTATCGCGATAGGTCTGTTCGTCCTGGATCAAGAGGCCGACGAAGTCGGCGTGAGAGAGTTCGGCATGAGCGGTCCCGGCCAGGCGCTCACTCAGTCCCCTGGCCATGCCGAAAAGCTTGAGCGAGTTCATGATGGCGATGGTTTGTTCGTTGAGCATGAGTGCTTCCCTTCTAGTTGTAGAATTCGGGTCCCCTGATGTTGTCGTGAAGCGGTAAAGTCGCATGCCGCCGTTCCAGCTTCGGCTCCGATCGGGAGTCCAGTCCCGAAGCCAAGATGGAGCATACCGACCTGTAGGTGCAGGTGTTGTATTCAAGCGCTCTTCTCGCCGCGGCTTCGACGCGGGATGGCTCATACTGCCGGGTCAGTCTCATGATGCCCATGCAGGCGCGATAAGACTGCTCGGGGTAGGTGCGGGACAAGAGTATCTTCTCCACCAGTTGGGCGGTGGCCGCCCCGGTCTTGCCTGCCCACTGGATGAAGCGCGACGGGCTCCACTCGGCATACTGGCGGTGCGACGGCGGCATGTGATCTCTTAGCGTTGAAGGCTGGCCCCGGACACAAGAGCGGGCATGTGCGGCTACTCGTTCGCCCTTATGCAGCACCTCGATGGTGCTTACCGTCAGCCGGACGTCCAGTCTTTCACGCAGCAATTGGAAAGGCACGCTATAGAAGTGCCCGTCCACCTCGATATGGTAGTCGATGTTCACCCTGGCCTTGCGCCATTCGGCGTACTCGTAGGCTTTCGGCGGTAGAGGCAGGGCACTCGGCCGGTCGAGTGCTTCGAAGAGTTCATTTCGTGACTTCCCCATCCGGCGCATGGTGCGGGCGTTGATTCGCTCCAGGCACTCGCGGATGGCGGAGTTGAGCTCGGAGAGGCTGTAGAAGGTGCGTTCCCTTAGCACCGCCAGTATCCAGCGCTGGGCTACCAGCACGCCGCCTTCCACCTTGGCCTTGTCTCGAGGACTCCGCGGGCGCGCCGGCAGGACGGCGCAGCCGTAGTGCTCGGCCATCTCGGCGTAGGTCGGGTTAATCTCCGGCTCGTAGAAGCAGGCTTTGCTGACGCCGCTCTTGAGATTGTCCGGTACCAGCATCCGGGGCACACAGCCGAAAAACTCGAAAGCGCGCACGTGGGATCCGATCCAATTCGGTAGCGTCTGGCTGAGCGTTGCCTCGGCGTAGGTGTGGTTGGAGGCGCCCCAGACGGCGACGAAGAGCTGGGTGGGGAGGAGTTCGCCGGTGGCCAGGTCGACGACGGAGTGGCCGCTTGAGTAGTCGATGAACAGCTTCTCTCCGGCCCGGTGCTCCTGGCGCATGCAGAAATCGAGCTTGCCGCGCCAGCGGCGATAGTACTCGCAGAATTGGGTGTACTGGTAGCCGTCACTGTGCTTTTCTTTGTATTCCAGCCATAGCTGGATCAGCGTCAGATTGACGTTCTTGTAGCCACGCAGTTGGTTATAGATGTACTCGCAGTCCGGCGGCGGCCGCGCCGCCGCAGACGCCGGGACAATGACCGGGAAAAGCCGAGCCTGGATCTCGGTCTCAGTGATCTCGGCCGCCCCAGCCCAATCCAGACCGGCGACGGTGGCGCGCCTGAGATAGTTCCCTACTGTGCTTCGGGTGACGTTGCAGCTGCGGGCGATCTCGCGTTCGCTGAGACCGCACACATATCTTAAACGCAGGACTTCTTTTATCTTACGCATGGGCAACCTCTTGTTCGGCATAGAACCTCTTTTTCCAGAGATTCTATGGCTTTCGTTGCCCCAGCGTCGCTTTACCCCGTGATGGTTACCTGGATTTCAGGTGCCCTTCTCCACCTCGGCCATTTTACTCCGTGACGGTGGCCAAGTTAGTCCGACAGGGTGGCCAAGTTGCTCCGAAACGCTGGCCACTTTGCTCCGAAATACGCATGCAGCACGGGCAACGGGCTCACTCATGGTTTGGGGTACATCGTTGTTATGGGAATAACAGTACACGCAATTTAGATTACAAACGTCCGTAAGAAGCAGACCCACTCGCGTAGGTCGATACTCTGTTGGTTCTTGAACATCGGGACTGCCCGGTACCGGCCCTGAGGTTAATAAACCTAGAATTGACAATGAATTGATGAATTTTCGGTCCGCGGAAGTTCTGGGGACAAAACCCTCTTCGTTGAGAGCTTTCATAATAGGAATTGCAGCCTGATTCAGGCTCAAGACCCGATGATTCTTAGGAAAATAGGCTAATTGCAGATTATTATGCTCAAGCAAAAAGCACTTCTCAACAAAACAACTCGCGCTTTGCCTGATAGACAAAGTTTTCATAAAAGACATCTAAATTCGATTAGAAACGGGAGCTACCTAAAACAGGCGCTCAAATAAATTTGTCTTGGGTATCTTCACGCCACCTTAAAATCAAGGGCCTGAAGTAGCTATGCCTTTTGGGTTGATCCCGGATTTCTTCACCGGACCAGCCTTGATTACAGCCGGCTTTACGACTGGTTTAACTGGTTTTACGGGTTTCTTTTCCATATCAAACCTCCAGATTCGGTCTCATGCCAATTATACTCTTCCACTTAAAACGAAGCCACATGTGACCATCCCCACTAATACCGCCCCATCCCACCCAGCTTCTCAACCCAAATCCCCTCCAGCATCTTCAAGTCCTCGATGAACTGCTCCTGGCTCTGGCTTTCCTTTTTCTCCAGCGTATCCAGCACCTCGAAGGTGAAGGCGGCGGCGCCGGATTCCTGCCAGTCTTTCCGCATCTTGTAGTCGAAGGGATTATTGGTAGTCACCGAGAAATTGAAGGCGTTTTGCCTGGCCTGGATGTCCGCGGCGGAGTCCAGCAGGTAGCGGCCGCTTGTGGTATTGGTCACCTTGAAGACGCCGCCGGTAATCTTGCGCTGCTTGTAGGCGTTGATGAGGTCTTTTCTGTTATCCATCGGGTTCCAAACTCCGTTTTCACCGTTTCAGAGATGATAGCACTCCCACTGAATAATCCCAATTATGAGCCTCGATAGCGAGCGTCGCATCGCCGCTGTAAACGACTGAGAAGTGTTGTCGAACGTCAAGCCCCAAAAATTGGAGCTCTCCTCCAAAAAATGGTACAATCCATAAGCTCGGAAAACAGATAGTACCGCTAGTACCGCGCCGGGCTCGGGTTTCTCACCGGTCTCCGTCAATTCTCTGAACAGACAGGCCGCATTCGTGCCTGACCTGCGGCCAATTTTCTACAGCAAGGATTCTATAACTATGCAATATAAAGCCTACTCGCTCCACAACTTCAAGACCATCCCCCAGGTCCAGAAGCTGTCCGCGGAGCAGATACGGGATATCGAGATCGTCGGCTCGGTTCTGCCCTTCAGAACCAACAATTACGTCATCGACGAACTGATTGATTGGAACGCCGTCCCCGACGACCCGATGTTCATCGCCACCTTTCCGCAGAAAGCCATGCTGGCCCCGGCCGATTACCGGCTGATGCGGGATCTCCATGACAGTGGCGCGGATTCCCAGGCCATCCAGGACGCCGTGCGCAAGATCCGGCTGCGTCTCAACCCCCACCCCGCCGGGCAGCAGGAATTTAATACCCCCGTCATGGACGGCGAGACGTTGCAGGGGCTCCAGCACAAGTACCGGGAGACGGTGCTGTTCTTCCCGGGACAAGGCCAGGTCTGCCACGCCTATTGCACCTTCTGCTTCCGCTGGCCGCAGTTCACCAAGATGGAAGAGCTCAAGATATCTTCCTGCGAGGTGGAATCCCTGGTGAGCTACCTGGCCGCGCATCCGGAGGTTACCGACGTCCTTTTCACCGGCGGCGATCCCATGACCATGAAGGCTCTTGTCATGGCGCGATATATCGAAGCGCTGTTGGTGCCGGAACTGGCGCATATCCGCACCATCCGCATCGGTTCCCGGTCTTTGACCTTCTGGCCCTACCGTTTCGTGACCGATCCCGACGCCGCCGAGATGCTGGATCTCTTCCGCAAGGTCCGCGCGGCTGGGAAACACCTGTCGTTCATGGCCCATTTCAATCACCCGGTGGAACTGGAACCGGAGATCGTCCGGGACGCCATCCGGCGCATCCAGGAAACCGGCGCGGTCATCAGGACCCAGTCGCCGCTCTTGAAACACATCAACGATGCGCCCGAAATCTGGGCGGAACTGTGGCGCAGGCAGGTTGCCCTGAACTGCGTGCCCTATTACATGTTCATCGCCCGGGACACCGGGGCGCAGCGCTATTTTTCGGTGCCGCTGGTCAGGGCCTGGGAGATCTACCGGCAGGCGTTCCAGTCGGTCTCAGGTATCTGCCGGACCGCCGGAGGCCCCAGCATGTCCGCCTTCCCGGGCAAGGTCCAGGTCCTCGGCGTCGCCGAGGTCGCCGGTGAGAAGGTGTTCGTCCTCCGCATGGTCCAGGGCAGGGACCCCGACTGGGCCGCCCGCCCCTTCTTTGCCGCCTACGACGAACGCGCCACCTGGTTCGACGACCTCAAACCGGCCTTCGGCAAGAAGGAGTTCTTCTTCGAGGAAGAACTCCAGGTGCTGCTGACCCCCGGCGAGTACGAGGGCTGTTTCTAGACGGCTTCCGACGTTCCCAAACATCGTCGATCCGTAGGGGTGACACCGGGTGTCGCCCGCCCCGTTACGCCTCGCCGGGGATGTGCGGCCGCAGGAACGACGCCAGGCGTCGCCCCACCCTGTTATTTGGAATATGCCTGGATTTCGTCGATAAGACCCATCGTGTATGCTTTTTTCACGATATCCCAATCGCCCCTTCGGTTGAAAAAAAGAGTGCAATAGTTTCTTTGTATTTGACTCCCGGTGAACAGATAATCCCTGATCACTTCTAAACCTTCCGGAGAACTAACCAAACCCAGAGAGTAGTCGATGAACCTTGAATCATTGAAGGTCATTTCAACATGCAGGTCTTTTAGAATCGCCTTCACATCGTCAGCGGTTCCTTGTTTCGCCAAATTAAGATAATACTGTAGCTTACTGACAGGTTGGTCTGCCATGGGGGAAACTCCTGGCTCATCCTAAGGTGTTCAATTGGGCGATTATAGCACCGAACCACGACAGGATGAAGCCTGCTTTTGGGTTTGGGTTTATGATATTATTCCCCCATACGGAGAGTGAAACCATGACCATCACCTACCAACCCTTCTCCCCGGCGGACTACCCCGTCGCCATCGCCCTCTGGCAGCAATGCGAAGGCATCGGCCTCAGCGACGCGGATTCGGAGGCGGCCATCCGGTCCTTCCTCGACCGGAACCCGGGTACCAGCTTCGCCGCTTTCGACGGGGACAGGCTCATCGGCACGGTTCTAGGCGGCCACGACGGCCGCCGCGGCTACCTCTACCACCTGGCGGTGCATCCCGGCTACCGGCAGCAAGGCGTCGGCTGCACCCTCGCCAGAAAATGTCTCGATGCTCTAAAAGCCCGAGGCATACAAAAATGCCACCTCTTCATCTTTAACACCAACGAAGCCGGCATTAATTTCTGGCAAAAACTCGGTTGGACGCAGCGGCAGGACATCAGCGTCATCTCAAAGGTGATGGAACCAGGCACCTGCTGATGCTCGATAGAGGAACTCCGTAGGGACACGGCGTGCCATGTCCTCCCCACCGTCTTAACCAACTTCCGCCAATTCTCCGCTATAATTAAAAAAAGAGGTGTGTCGAGGGAGGGTGCAAAAAATGAAAGCCAAACTATCATACCTGTTTGTCGCCCTGTCACTCGTCACAGCCATTATAGCCGCCGGCTGCTCCCAGCCTTTCATCCCGCCCCCCGGCGAGGTCGAAGCCACGGAGTTCCAGGGCGTCACCCTCACCCCCATCAACAACCAGAATAACAATGCCCTGGCCGGCACGCAGGTAATCGACCGGGAAACCTACCGCCTGACCGTCGACGGACTGGCGGCTTCCCCATTGACCCTCAGCTACCAGGATCTCCTCAACCTGCCCCAGGTGTCCAAACTGATCACCCTTCACTGTGTCGAGGGCTGGAGCTTCGTGGCTAAAATGACCGGTCCCTCGCTTTCTTCGATCTTCGACATGGCCGGCGCCGATCCCGCCGCGACCACCGTCATCTTCTACACCGCCGACGCCCCGGGCGGCTACACCTCACTCGAGATGAGTTATATCCGGAGCCAGGACGTCATCATCGCCCTGAAGTTGAACGACGTCACCCTGCCCCCCGACCGCGGCTTCCCCTTCCAGGTCGTCGCCGAAGGCAAATACGGCTACAAATGGGCCAAATGGGTAATCCGCATCGAACTGTCGTCGGATCAGGATTTCCGCGGGTACTGGGAGATCCGCGGCTACAACAACAACGCCGACATCACCGGCCCCCGCCTGGAATAACCACAAAAAGTCATTGCGAGGTTACCGCCGAAGCAATCCAATGCCAAATTAAGTCGCATGCCACGCCCGACCCCGAATCCCCCCACGCAGCTGAAATCTGACAGCTGACGGCTGACAGTTCGCATAATATTTCCGAAACCCGCCAAAATCCTATTGACAGCCCAAGTGTGCAGGTGTGCTACAATACGTTCTCCGATAAGTGTTTTACAGGATGGACTTGCTGATTTTACGTACTCTGCCGCCCGACGGACTTCTTCGCTTGATTCCCACGGATCACCGCCTGAATTGTTTCGATTGTTTTTACTTGTCACAACGAAACAATCTCACGTTTAGCACGTCGGGTTCCAATCGTGAAAAATCGGGATTGTTTCCTAAAAATAGCATCGGTGAAAAAACAAACACTGTCATTTGCTCTCCCATATCGGTCATCCCCAAAGCTAGAAAAATGGGTTCGTTTCTGCACTTTGGAATACGACTCCGAAATTTTTTCAGCAAATCTTCTAAGTATCACTCATCTTTACCACCGGCGATGGCCGGCCCGTTCGCATTTGGGCTTCCAACGTCATATAATGGCTTATCATCTGGGAGGAACCTGAATTGGCGGACTTAGATAAAAACGATCGCGTCATGATCTTCATCGACGGCTCCAATATGTACCATTCGCTGAAAGCGCACTTTCACCGCAGCGACATCGACTTGGGCAAATTCTGCGACAAGCTGGTGGACAAGCGCCGCCTGGTGCGCATCTACTATTACAACGTCGAGGTCGGCCAGCGCGAAGAGCCGGAGCGATTCAAAGATCAGAAGGTTTTTTTCGACAGCGTGGAGGCCATCCCCTACACCGAGTTGCGACTGGGCCGCCTGGTCTATACCAGCGCCTGGCCGAACACCCCTCCCTACGAGAAGGGCGTCGATGTCATGCTGGCCACCGACATGCTGACCCACTGCTATAAAAACAATTACGATACCGCCATCCTCGTTGCCGGGGACTCCGATTTCGTCGGGGCGCTCCAGGCGGTCAAGGACAACGGCAAGCACGTGGAAGTAGCCCTCTTCGGCGAGGAGCGAACCTCCGTCATCCTGCGCAAAGTCGCCGATGTCGTCCACGTCATCGACGGCAACCTGCTTCGCGGCACCTGGAAGATGCCGACGCCCAGCCGCCAGCAGAAACCCCGCCGCCCCCAGCGCCCCCCGCTGGTTCAGCCGCAACCCGCACAGCCGCAAGCGACACCACAACCGCAACCGGCTCAACAGCAACCGCCACCGCAGCAGCCACCGCCGGCCGCCCAGCCGCAGCCTGTTCAGCAGCCATCGACCCCGCCTCAGGCTCCGCAACCGCCGCCATCTGCGCCGCCAGTGCCGCCTCAACCCAGGGCACCTCAACCCCAGGCTCAGGCACCCCAGCCTCAAACTCAGGCGCCTCAGCCCCAACAGCCGCCCCTGCAACCCTGGCAGCCCTGGAAACAGAAGCAGTTGCCGGAAAAAGAAGCGGATCTGGCCTGAAGGTAACGAATTGCAGCCGCCCCCTGCTTGGTACGTGGTTAAAACCTTTGGTATTTGGAATTTAGTATTTGTTTAGGATTTGGAATTTAGGATTTAGGATTTCCCCGCAGGGGCTCGATGGTCTGGAATAGAGTCCTCAAAAACCGCCTGGAAGCCGAAACCGGCGCCGTGGTCAAAGACTGGGGCGGCCAGCTGCCGGTAGCCATCGTCTTTCCCAACAGCTATCGCATCGGCATGTCCAACCTGGGGGTGCACGCCCTCTACAAGTGGCTGAACGCCCGCGAGGATTTCATCGCCGAGCGCGTCTTCTGGGATGAAACCGAACTGTCCACCAGCGGTGCCCTGTCCGTTGAGAGCCGTCGCCCCCTGACCGATTTCAGCGTCCTGGCCTTCTCGGTGTCCTGGGAACTGGACTACTTCCATATCCCCCGCATCCTCCGGGCGGCCGGTCTCCCGGTGTATTCCCGCGACCGCGATGAGTCCCATCCGCTCATCATCGGCGGCGGGGCGACGCTGACCGCCAACCCGGCGCCGGTAGCCGCTTTCTTCGACGCCATCTGCGTCGGCGAGGCGGAGGCGATCCTGCCCGCCCTGGCAACGCTCCTTCCAGAAGGCATCAATCGACCCCGCCAGGAGCTACTCGGTCTCTTGGCGACGATCCCCGGCATCTACGTCCCCCAACTCGCAACTCGCAACTCACGACCCGTGACCCCCGTCAAACGCCAGTTCACCGCCAACCTCGATGACTTTCCCGTCGGTACCGCTATCTTCACCGATGACACCGATTTCGGCAACATGTACCTGCTGGAAGTGCAAAGGGGCTGCCGCTACTCCTGCCGCTTCTGCCTGGTAGCCGGGGCCTTCTGCCCCTTTCGCTGGCGGTCCGTCGAGCTGCTGCTTAAAGAAGCCGAAGCTAATTTGAAATACCGCGACCGCATCGCCCTGGTCGGCCCGGTCGCCGGCGAACACCCGCAGATCGTCGAGCTGCTGCGAGGTCTCCGGGAGTTGGGTTTCGGCCTGTCCATCGGTTCGATGCGGGTCAAACCCATCTCGACGGACGTCCTCGACGAGTTAGTCAAGGGTGGCGTCAAGAGCCTGACCATCGCCCCGGAGGCCGGCACGCCGGAACTGCGCCGCAGTATCGGCAAAAACTTCTCCGACGATGACGTGGTCGAGGCGGTGAGCAAGATCGGTGCGGCCGGCATCAGGCAGCTGACGCTCTACGCCATGATCGGCCTGCCCGCTGAAACCGACGAGGATGTGAATGCACTCATCGCCCTCACCCTCCGCTGTAAATCCGAGGCCGACAAGCATCGGCTGCTGCTGTCTCTGAACGTCTCAGCCTTTATCCCCAAGCCGCAGACGACTTTCGAACGGCAGCCCATGGCTGACACCGCTATCATCGTGCAGCGCTTCGACATGCTGGAGCGGTCTCTTTCACCTCGTGGCGTCAAGGTGAAAGCGGATAACGCCGACTGGGGCCGTGTGCAAGCCGCCCTCTCCCGCGGCGACGAACGCCTGACACCGGTCATAGAGAAGCTCGACAAGATATCCCTGGCCGGCTGGCGCCGGTCAATGAAGGCCGCAGGGCTGTCTACCGAAGATTACGCCCAACGCAGATTCGAAACCTCAGAATCGATGCCCTGGAGTATGATGCAGATGTAGCTGTATAGTCTGAAGTGCCTATAATTCGATCATGGAGTCAACCTGCGGCGACCCGAAAGTCCGTTCACACATATGACAGGCATAACATTGATTCCGGCAGTTCTTAAGGGTTTGCTCCAGTTTCAACCCATTTTCGGTTAGCCAAATACTGTCGCGCAGGTCCTCCCTAATCTTGTCCGGATCATGTTCAAACGGCGCCATCTTAAAAGCTCCCAATGCCCAGCCACTCACAGGTGCCAGATTATTTTCAAGTATTTCGGAAAAACATGAAACAGCGTTATCCTTAGCACTCCAACCGTACTGTAAAGAGCCTTCGCCTTCTAGGCGAGTAAACGCCGTCAACCGGCCACTGAACTTAAAGATATCAACAAGCTCGGCATATTCCTTAAAAGTCGATGGACTCACCCAGACGCAATTGGTGCCGGAACGCGGCGTCAGGCTCTTCCCGGTTGCAGAATTCCGCCACCGATCGCAAGTACTCTCTCCAGGGGCGCTCAACCAGTAGTTCACCTTTTTATGATAGATCTGGAGATCATCATGTTCCCGTTTGAACGGGCAAAAAGGCAGACAATCTTCCATCACCAGCATACATGTTTTTACATACTTATCTGGATGCCTCGTCTTGAAGTTTTCTACGGCATCTTTTATCCGCCGAAGCTCGATCAGATTACGGTTTAAGGAGCGGTCGAGCTGAACAACGTTGTAACCTAAATGGAGATAATCAAGTACCTGTTGCGCAGTCGCCACCTGTTGATTTACTGTGTTTTTCCATTTCATTTCCGGAAACTGTCGCTGCAACACGCCAATCCTCATCATATGATTGTTGGCGAGTGTGCAGCTGCGCAAACCGCGTTGATAGAATGCGCCTAGCCATTCAATAAAAGCTCTAACTACCTTATCGTTCTTACTGTAAAATAGTTCAATTGGAATGTTTAACTGATTTATGGTCAGCGAGATATCAATGCCGAATTCCCGTTGGATTCTGAATAAATTATCCACCTGGGCATCCGTGGCTTCCACACCCATCACATTGCCATAATTGACTTCGTGTAGTCTCTGGTGACTATCATAAACTTCATTCTCGTGATAGCGATACCGGAACATCTTCCCGAAGTAGATGTCATATATCTCATGCCGAAAACCGGGCGTCGAATTTTGGATGACATCATAATAAGTGTCAGCCCCCGGCCAGCTATCAAAATGGGCAATGGAAAATCTTTTGTTTAAGTCCATAGTTCTTTTCCTTAAATCACCCATTGACACCGGGCTTTATTGCCGTAATAATGCCGCTTCCCACCCCATTATCACGTGCCACCAACTTAACCTCAGAAAAACCAGCATCATCGACCAGCTTGATTAGTTCCTCTTCGGAATAAGCTCCGACCATAATGTTAAACAGAGCTGCGGGCAAAGGACCGTTCTTTTCATTATTGAGTAGAAATTCCTGGACAATAAGTAACCCACCCGGCTCAAGTACTCGAAAAGCTTTTACGAGCTTGCCTTCCGCATTACTTTCCGGTCCATGAGCCACATTAGATAATAAGATGGTGTCGCAAACCGGCCCAAATTCATCGGTATCCCAATCCCCGGACCTGGTGGTGATGCGATCCTCGAGCCCAAAATGTTTGATAACCTGCTGCGCGATCTCAAGCGTCTCCATCGTATCCCAGATAACTGCCTTGAGTTTCGAAAATCGTTCGCACAATACTATGGCATAGGTACCAGGCCCGCCGCCGATATCAAGCAATAACCGTCGATCACTTAAGTCAATATTTGCCGCCATGAACTGCGCGCCGCCGTTAATTGCCTTGCCATGCATAGCCATCGGGAAGACGCTGGTTGAAGGGAGTATATAACCCGCACCCTGCTGTAATTGCTTCATCAGCCGATGCCGTTTGGTATATGCTTCACCGCCTCGTGCCAAATCCGGTAATATCGACCATTCCCACCACATGTGTTCATCAAAGTCCAACACTCCGCCGATATAACGCAGGCTTTCAAGTAATAAAGTATCCCGACCTAGTTCGGTAAGCGAAAACTCTCCACCATCTCGATTTAATATCTTCAGAGCGCATAAAGCAATCAGCAATTTTTCCGTCATCTCCGGATTAATCTGAAGCTCACCAGCGACCTGCGCCGCACTCCGATCCACTCTTAATGCTTCAAAGATTCCCAATTGATGACAGGCCAGAAATGTACGACTTATCCTGAATTGCCAACCCAATTCCGTTAATGCCTGAGCGGTTAACAATCCTTCAACTTCATTACGCTCATCAGGTGTTCTTTTCCCCATGAAATTTCCTCGTAAGATTCTGTTCTCACAGTATAACAATATTTCAACGATCTCTTGAATACAAGCATTCTATCAAAATAAAAAGAGGGCGGGCTGAATCGCCCGCCCCCCAATTTATCCCAGAATATGGGATTACCACATATACTTGCCGGCGCCAAAAATGGTGTCACCTTTATACGTCGCAAGATCCTTCGTCCACCAAGCTTCCATCTCTTCCGCAGATTTGACTTTACCATAACCAAAGGCCCGATCCATTGTGGCAAAAAATCCATTAAATACCCCGGTAACTGATGCGGTTGCCCGTACCACGGGATGGATTATGGCCTCTGAAGGATGGTTGAAAGGACAAGTCGGTTGACAGATACCGCAGTTGACGGGAGCGCCAAAACCAGAGCAAGTATCCCAGTTCATCCAGAAAGCCTTGATACCAGGATTACTCCTGAGAACTTTAGGTTCCCAACTGGGTTCATCACTCATATCAATGGATTGACTCGGGCAAACCTCGCCGCACCTTTTGCAAGTTTGGCAGAAACGATGCCCACCAAAATCAATCGGCTTGGTTGGCGCCAATGGCATGTCAGTAATGGCTGAATTGGCATACCGGCTTTCCAGTCCCCAACCAGGACTCATGCGATAATTTGGCCTGGCCTGCTCAGAAATGCCAGCAAATATTCCATATGCCGTATTTTGTGAAGGCATTGACCCGCCTGGTCGTAACGTCATATACCCTAGACCTTTGACGAAAGATGTCGCCATCGCCCGGGTAAATTTAGCAGTGTTGTATCCAATCGAATCCATGCGCCCAATCGGAACCGAAGAACCATATCCCGATGGATTAGTCGGATCTGCTGAATAGTTGTAGGTACTCTGGACCTGTGGCTGCTGGGTTTCCCAGACGATCATCCATTTGCATTTGTTAGGAATACGGTAGACCTTACCGTCCTGTACGGCATCGTCCCGATCCTCCCATGATATTAAGTCTTTATTGAATAGCTTCTTCATGTTATCGGTTATTTCAATAACACCGACCGCAGCTGTTCCAAAAGAATGGAAGGCTGCTCTGAGTACTTGCAGATTATATTCTGGAGATTCATTATAGGGCGATGTTACATCAGTAGCCGACGGTTTCCAAAAACTGGTCTCACCATCCCAGGCCGGATCAGTGCCACCACGACCTGAGGCACTATACCAGGCTAAACCACGACGGTCATAACCAGGAAGTTTGCCTGCCAGACCATCAGCTTTGTCTTTCGCGACCCTTGCAGCAGTGGCATCTTTGACTTCTTGAGCTACAGGGACGGGAACATGCACGCTTGTGTCATAGTTTTGATAGACTTTCCAGTCTACCTCTGTGGTTATGTTTTCGTAATCACGTTCTTTAATCCACCATGCTTTTTTCTCCTGGTAAGAGCCGGCTACCTCATCTAAATCATGGAATATAGGTGAAGCGGCAGCAGCTGCACCTATACCAGCACCAGCTAGACCCAGACCCTTCATAAAATCTCTGCGGCTAAGGGTAGAATGGAATGTGTTTTTCATATTAGTGCTTCCCTCTCTTATAAAATTGTGAATACCGTGGTCTTCTTCAACTACTATTTAACGATCCCAGATATCTTTATTCAGATACCACCCCCTGATTTTAAAATTCGATTATTCGTAATCTCGTAAACTATACTCCTTTAACACAGGGTTGTACATACGCCTTTTGGCGTATTTTTTATTAACCCGCCTTAATATATTAATTTTTTATCTATACACATGGATTTTCACGTCATGTTAAAACAGGAGGAGGGGCTGATATCAGCCCCTCCTTATATCTACTGGCGACAGACAGTTACTGCCGCAACAACTCCGTCACCACCACCGCCACCTCTTTACCGTCGGCCTTGCCCCGGAGCAAAGGGGTGAGCTTACCCATGACCTTGCCCATGTCCTGCGGTTTGTTGGCTCCCACCTCGGCGATGACCTTTTTTGCTTCAGCGGTAATCTCATCGCGGGAAAGCTGGCGAGGCAAGTAGCTCTCGAGGATTTCGAGTTCGGTCTGCTCCTTGTCAACCAGATCCTGCCGGTTACCCGCCTTGAAAGCCTCGATGCTCTCGCGTCGCTGCTTCGCCATCTTGGCGATGACGGCGTGAATCCCGGGATCATCCAGTATCTTTTGCTGTTCAATCTCGGCATAGTTCACTGCGGAAAGGATCAACCGGAGAACTGCCAGTTTATCCTTGTTCCCGGCGCGCAGTGCGTCTTTGAGTTCGGCCGGCAGGCTTTCTTTCAGGCTCATATCAGTTATTTTCCTTACAGTTAATAAAATGGGTGATTGAACGCATTTTCGAACGGGTTATTCAGATTCTAGGCGGGGCCGTCCGGAGTGTCAAATCAGATGTAAAAAAGCGGCTGAAAAAACTTCCAGCCGCCCGATGGCGGCTGGTGGCTGGTAGGAAACAAGATGTATTATTTAACACCTAATTTAAAGTCCCGGTCAACTTCTTTATGGGGCACGCCGATTTCATCTTCCAACCAGAGTTTGACATCGAGGTAAGTATCGGAGCCGATATCCTGACGCGTCCACTTGAATTCGCCTTCAGCCAATTTGGCTTGATGGATTGCCTTGAGTTTATCTTCGATCTTGATCGGCCAGGTAGTTTTCTCTTTAGCGGGCACCTTGGCAACTTCGCCGTACTTCCGTCCGAAGCATTCGTCAAAAAGGTCAGCGGCTACTATCGCGTAGTTCTTGTTGACAATATGCCGGATGGCTTCACCCAGTGTCAATCCCATAATACTGATAGTTCCCTCCTTTTATGTGTTGATATTATAACATCCCCGGCAAGGTAATTAACAGTGACGCTCAGGAATTCGGTTGATTGACAGCTGTATTAAGTGGTTTAGAAGCCCGGGCAAAAATGTACAAACCGCGAATGACGTCCAATTCCTCGACTACGAATCCGGCTTCCTGCAGCATCTGGCGCCACTCTTCTTTGGTATGAACGAACATGATGCCTCGTTCCACCGCATAACGAACGAAGGTGTTCATGAACAAGGACAGGACGGGGTTTTTAGGCTGATAGATATCAAAGATGACGATCTTTCCGCCGGGTTTGAGTATCTCATAGCTTTTCTTGAGCAGACGGGAGAAGAGCTTGAATTCATGGGAAGCGCTCGAGTTATAGATGCGGTCGAACTCTTCTTCTTTGAAGGGCATCTGGTAAGCGTTGCCCTTGATGAGTGTCTTGTTGTCCCGTTTCACCTTGGCGTTCCGCGCCAGCATGGCGTCGGACTGGTCCAACCCAACGATTCTCTTGGCCTCGATGGTGTTGCAGATGTACCCTGTGCCGCAGCACAGATCCAATATCTCCATCTGAGAGGTATCCTCGTTAAGCATCCTTTTACGCATGCTTTCATAGGTCCCGCCCATAAAGAGTTTGGTTAGAAAATCATAAATAGGAGCGATTGTCTCAAAAAAACGCGGTTCTACCATATCAGCCTTTCATCTTAACAAAAACCCGAGCGCCACAGTCAAATTAGTGACCGAGTAAACCATGACCATATACTTGTTGGCACCGGCGACCTTGATGGGGTCAAGATAGTGCCGATGCGCGGCTTTTGCCGCTGAAAATGCCAGCGGAATCCCCGCAAAAGCTAATGCCGCTGCCGGTGGCAGTACCGAGGTGCCGATAAGCACCGCGATATAAACATAGATAGCACCGAGCGAAATGATGAACAGGTTCTTAGCCCGTTGTTGCCCCAGGCGGTAGGTCAGGTTGCGTTTTTCAGCAGCCCGGTCTTCGGCATAATCGGGAATCTCGTTGATAATGATCATCGTCCACATCGAAAGGCCGGGTATGAGGCCGATTAACAAGATCTCGGGTGTAAGACTGCCGGTATGAACGTAATAGCTCCAGCCGGTGATCACCGGGCCGTAACCCATAAGCATCGCCAGTTCCCCCAGCCCCCGATAGGCCAGGCGGAAAGGTTTGGCGGAATACAGGATGGAAATAGCGGCGCCGACGCCGGCCAGTCCCAGGCTCCAAACACCGACGGTAACAGCAAAATAGATTGCGGCAACAAGCGCCGCCAAATATAGTCCGACGATGACCGTCATGGCCTGCCTGGGCTTAATACAGCCGGAGGCCAGCACTCCCGACCCGCCGGAAAACGGATTCTTGGCATCGATTGTGCAGCGGTCAGTGCCATATTTGAAGTCCAACGTGTCGTTGAACATGGTCAAGCCGATCTGCACCGCCGCGGCAGCCAGGAAAGCGATGATGAAATGTGCCGAATTGAAAACGCCGGCAGCAAAAGCCGCGGCCCCACCGATGGTTACCGGTAAGACGCCCTGGGGCAGGAATTTCAGACGCGCCGCCTGCACCCAGTAATTGAAAGGTACAGCCGCCGGGCTAGTAAGCGCTCTCAAGGACTCCCCTCAACAGTGACTCCGGCACCTTGCAAGCGATCTTGCCGTTCTCCTTGTGGAAACAGCCGAACGCTTCCAAAAGGAAGAAGTCGTTGATGGCAGTGCGCCGCTTGTTGTCAAAGGTCAGAGTCTCCAAAATCTCGTCGATAGAGATATCGGCTGGGATACGGGTCGGCAGGCCGATCTTTTGGAAAATGGCTTCGATTCGGGCCGCCAGCTCCGGCGACATGAAACCCAGCGCCGCAGAGATCTTGGCTTCGACGGTCATACCGATAGCGATGGCTTCACCGTGCAGCAGTTGCCCGTTCTTGCGGATCTCCAGGGCATGACCGACGGTGTGCCCCAGTTCCAGTTGCGGGTCGAGCTTACCCTCGTAAGGATCGATGATCAGTAACTCCAATTTAAGTTCGATGGTATGAGCAGAGATATATTCGATGTCTTCCCAGGAAAAATTCGGTGCGCAACGACCAATGAACTCAAAAAAGGTTTCTTCCTGGCAAAGGCCGTGCTTGACCGATTCAGCGAGACCGGCTCTGATCTGACGCTCCGGCAGTTTCCTGAGGAAGGCGAAGTCGATAAAGACGAATTCCGGCGGGTAATACTGACCGAAGAGATTCTTGCCCCGTTTGTAATTGACCGCTTGCTTCTGGCCGATAGCCGAATCGATCTGGGCTACCATAGTGGTGGGAACATGAAAGAAACGGATACCGCGGAAAAGAAGCGCCGATAGCAAGCCGCCCAGGTTGCCGACGACGCCGCCGCCGAGGCAGACTATGACGCTGGATTTAGTAGCCCGGGCATCTAGGACCTTGGCGCCGAGCGATTCGAGGGTCGAGAGGGTCTTGGACTGCTCCCCGGCAGGAAACACGAACGCATGAGTTTCGGCGACCTGCTCAAGCTGGGCTTTGACCTCGTCTAGATACACGCCGGCAACATTGTCATCGGTGATAATGAAGAACTTATCGGCGTCAAGTGTCCGGGCGCACTCCGCAAGGTGATCGATAATACCCCGGCCGATATAAATGGGGCGGTAGCGTCCGCCACCGATATCGTATTGCAGAGTTTTAAGTTCAGTCATTTCACACTTCATTTCTTATAACCCACCACAACGGTTCCCATGCCGCCGCTCTGATAACGGTGCCATACATCTGCAAAACCATTATCGGTCAGTATGCGGGCGATATCCGTGTTCTTGGGCAACAGCATCACCGAATTATAGAGATAGCGGGGTGAACCTTTAGCCGTACCTAGTATCTTGCCGGCGACAGGCAGCATATATTTCAGGGCAAAAAGGTATAACCCGCGCAGCGGTTGTTTTTCCGGCTTGGTCATATCCTGGATGATAAACATTCCGCCGGGTTTAAGGGCTGCGTAGACATTCTTCGCCGCCAGGTTTTTATTGGCAAAATTACGGAAAGCGAAGCAAGTGGTAATCACGTCGTACTTGTTCTCGCCGTAAGGAACCTCGGAATCGCCGACCCAGAAATCGATCTTCCGGTCGCTGAAACTTTTTGCCTGGCGTTTCTTGGCGACTCCGACCATCTCCGGCACCAGGTCGAAGGCATCGATCTCGATATCCGGAAAGTGCCTGGTGGTATTAAAGGTGACGAATCCAGTGCCGCAGGCTAGGTCCAGCATTTTCAGCTTTTCCTTACCCTGCTTGAAATGCCCGATGACCTTGAGCACGTCTTTAACCCAGCGGCGGTGGATGCCCATACCGATGATGTCATCATGAAGGTCATATTTCGGTGCCTGGTAGCCGAAAAGCTCCAGCATGTAGGCCTTGCGTTTACGAGCGGCCTCAGAGTCGAAGCCCGGGTCCTTAAGGTGTTGATCCATTGTCCCAGTCGCCATCTCTTAAGCCCCCGGCTTAAAGCCGACGATGATACAGGCAATACCACCGGAGAGGCTCTTATGATAGCAGTTGACCATACCGTTGGCTTCCAGTATTTTCTGGATCTGGGCGTTGGTGGGCATCATGTCGGTACTCTTTTTGAGCCAGCCCGCCGCGGATTTCTCGGTACCCAGGATCCTGGCGAAGATAGGGAGAATAAACTTCATGTAAAAAGCGTACAGGCCCTTCATCGGATGCCGTTCGGGTTTGGTCAGATCCTGGATGATGAAGATGCCGCCAGGCTTGAGGGCATTGAATACATTCTTGGTGGCCAGGTGCTTGTTGGCGAAGTTGCGATAGGCGAAGGAAGTGGTCACGATGTCGTATTTTCTGTCACCGAAGGGAACCTCGGCATCGGCCACCCAGAACTTGATCTTGCGGCCTTTGAACCCCTTATCATAGCGCTGTTTGGCCACCTTGATCATGTCTGGCGACAGGTCGAAAGAGTCGATATCGATATTCGGCATCTTCCGGGCAACGTTATAGGTGACAAAGCCGGTACCGCAGCCCATGTCCAGCATATCGGCGCGCTTCTTGCCCTTCATGAACCGCTCGACGATCTTGACCATGGTGCGCACCCAGAAACGATGAGCGTAGAAGCCATATATATCATCGTGGAGATCATAATTCTTTGCCTGTACCACGAACAGGTCTACCATGTACTTTTTCCGTTTTTTAGCTTCTTCCGAATCGAATCCCGGATCTTTCACCGGCGCTATTGTTTCCATGAGCACTCCTTACCCAGCAATTAAATCAGCGTTGTTCGACCGCGGACCGGCCCGTTACGGAATAATAGGAAGCCGTGTTGATGATATATGCGATGGTCACTTTATAGTTACGAATGGTACTAAATAATAGAATTGATTGCCCCACATGTCAAGTTACGGGTCATTTTTAAAGGCGGCGCTGATAGTATCAGAATAATTAGGAAGGCGGATTATACACGGTTAACGTTGTTGGTGATGCACATGCAGTTAGCTTTAGAAAGTAATCTCAGGTTTCTTACGGCGGCGAAAAAGAGTGAAAAGTCCCCACTTGCGCCCAGCCAACTCGTGACCCGCAACCGCAGCCATCAAGTCTTTAACGGCGACACGGACATCTTCGCCCTGATAAAGAACCTGATAGAGGCGTTCGGTAATGGGCATCTCTATGCCCAGTTTTTGCGCCAGGTTCCAGGCTACCAGTGTGGTGGACACGCCTTCGGCGATGCCATTCATCGTGGCCTCGATATCTTTGAGCGATTCCCCCCGCGTCAGCCGCACCCCGACCTGGTGGTTGCGGGAGAGGTTACTGGAACAGGTGGCGATGAGATCTCCCTGTCCAGCCAGACCGGAAAGGGTCAGCGGGTTGGCGCCGAGGGCCGTACCCAGCGCCGTGATCTCGGTCAGACCGCGGGTCATCAGGGCGGCCTTAGTGTTATCACCGTATCCCAGGCCATCGACAATGCCGGCGCCTAAGGCGATGATGTTTTTAAGCGCTCCGCCCAGTTCCACGCCGACCACATCGGTATTGGTGAAAGCGCAGAAATCGGGCACCGTCACCATCTTTACACCGCGCCGGGCCCGAGACTCTTTCTCGGCGGCGATAACGGTCACGGCCGGTCGCCCGGCCAGTATCTCCCACGCCAGATTGGGGCCGGAAAGCACGCAAATGTTGTCATGATGCTCTTTTTTAGTCTCTTCGGCTATCACCTGGCTCATTCGCTTGCCGGTAGCTATCTCCAGCCCCTTGGCGGCGGATATGATGAGAGTTCGTTTATTGAGGTACGGGGCTATCAGCTTCAAATTATGCCGCATAGCTTGGGAGGGCACGGCCAGGATAATGGCATCGGCGTCATGTACCGCCTCATTGGCGTCGGCGGTGACTTTGATGGATTGCGGCAGGACAAATTTATCCGGCAATTTGGGGGTTTTAAAAACGCTCTGGCCGACTAGGAACGCCTCGTCCTCGGTCCGGGCTAAAATACGAATCCCGGCGTCCTTACGGGCCAGCACGGCAGCTAAAGTGATGCCCCAGGTTGTAGCGCCGATAACGGCAACTTTAGCCATTCAACAACTGCCTTTGAGGTTTACGCGCCGGCGCGGGCATTAGCGGGCTTTTTCGCTGATCCTGCGTTCTTTGCCGGCGATCAGACGCTGGATATTATCACGGTGCATGATGATGATAATGGTTGAACCGAGCAAGGCATAGACCAGGTATTCCATAGGCAATCCGTTGTTCAAAGACAACGGTATCATAATGGCATAGGCCCCGGCCACCCCGGCCAGGCTACCCAGGGAGGCGAAGCCGGTCAGGCCGACACCGATGATGAAGACTTCCCCGCCAAAAATCGCCGCCAGCGGGTATAAAGCGATGAATCCGCCGAAATAGGTGGCCACGCCGCGGCCGCCTTTGAATTGGTTGAATACCGGGTAGATATGCCCGATTACCGCCGCCAGGGCGGCCATAACCTGGGCCATCAGGATACCAAGGTGGTAATCACCGACCAGCATGTATCCATGGCCCACCACCACGCCCGCCAGCAGCACGGCGGTCACGCCCTTGAGCATGTCCAGGAAGGCCACCAGGGCGGCCATCTTGCGTCCCAGGGTGCGCAGCACATTGGTGGCGCCGGTGCGGCCGCTGCCTTGAGTAGTGATATCGATCTTGGCTTTGCGCCGGGCAATAAGATAGCCGAAAGGTATACTGCCGATGAGGTACCCGGCGATGGTCACAAATATCAGTTCGGTAATTAACATCTACTTTTTCTCACCCCTGCCCTTGAAGGTAAACTTGATGGGTGTGCCGGAAAAGCCGAAAACCTCGCGCAGACGGTTTTCCAGGAAGCGCTGGAAGGTAAAATGAACCAGATCGGGGTCGTTGACAAAGAAGACTATTTCCGGCGGGCAAACGCCCACCTGGGTGGCATATAAAACTTTGAGTGTTCTGCCGGCGATGCTGGGCGGGGCATGCTTGGCCATGGCGTGGCGGACCAGGCTGTTGAGTTCGGGAGTGGGGATGCGTTTACTGCGCTCGGCCTGAACTTCAAAGGCGGCGGGAATAATGCGGTCTACTCCTTCACCGGTTCGGGCAGAAACGTACAGGCGCCGGGCATAGTGGATGAACTTGAAACGCGCCGCCATGTTCCTGTCGTATTCGGTCATGTCCACATTTTCCAAAAGGTCGGACTTGTTGATCACCAGTATAAGGCCCCGATGGTTATCCTTGGCGTATCCGGCGATATGGGTGTCCTGGGCGGTCGCCGCTTCACCGGCATCCAGCACGATCAGCACCACGTCGGCGCGATCGATGGCGTTCAAAGAGCGGATAACGCTGTATTCCTCGATGCCGCGTTCGACCTTGCCCCGTCGCCTGATGCCAGCGGTATCTATAAGTACCACACCGCCAGTACTAAAGTCAATAGATGTATCTATGGCGTCGCGGGTGGTGCCTGGGATGGCGGAAACGATGACTCGTTCTTCTCCGGTAATTGTGTTCAAGAGCGACGATTTGCCGACATTAGCCCGCCCGGCGATGGCGATACGCAGCCTCTCCGGTTCGGACACCGCGGATTCCGGTGGCGGCAAGAGTTCGACCACCCGGTCGAGGAGATCTTCAGCGCCGCGGCCGTGGTAGGCGGAAACCGGCATCGGCTCACCGAGCGCCAGCGAGTGAAACTCCACGGCATGGTCAGATAAGCGCGCATTATCGACCTTATTCACAGCCATGATCACCGCTTTGCCGCTGCGGCGCACCTCATCGGCGATTTCCTCGTCCTGCGGCGTAATGCCGGTCTTGGCGTCGGTGAGGAAAATAATAACCGAGGCTTGCTTCATGGCCTCCCTCACCTGATCGTTGACCGACCGGGCGATACCATCTTCCGGAGCCCCGGCCAGACCGCCGGTATCCACCAGCATAAAATCGCGCCCGCCGTAACTCAAAGGGATGAAAAGCCGATCCCGGGTCGTGCCGGGTAGATCCTCGGTGATGGCCTGACGTTTCCCTGTCAGCCGGTTCAATAGAGTGGACTTGCCGACGTTAGGCCGGCCGACGATAGCAACACTGGGCACATTATTCATATATTGAAATTCTAATTTCCGTTCGATTCACAAGGATATCCCTGTCAGACTCTCAAATACCCGGAGTATCCGCGATAAGTCTCATACACAAGGGAGCGCTTGAAATACTGAATATCTTATTATACCACGTTTAGCGCAGGGCGCCGGTTTCCATGGTTTGGACACCACCGGTGATCCATCCAGCATACCCCCGGTATGTTTACATAGGCCAGGGTAAGAGCAACCCGCCCAGCATATCGGCCAGAAGAGCCTTCTGCACGTGCAGGCGGTTCTCCGCCTGATCGAAGACGACTGACTGCGGAATATCGAGCAGTCCCTCCGCTACCTCCAGCCCATAATGGGCTGGCAAGGGATGCATAATAATGGCATCCGACTTGGCCAGTGTCACCAGCTGTTCGTTGACCTGGTAACCGGCAAAATCCTTAAGGCGAGCTTCAGCGTCAGCCTCCTGCCCCATACTGACCCAAACGTCTGTATAGATAATATCTGCTCCCCGGGCTGCTGCTTCAGGGTTGGTCATCGCGTCGAAAACACAATCGTTTTCGACAGCCAATGCCTGTGCCTGACGCATCACTTCCGCCGGCAGTTCGTAACCCCGGGGTGCGGCGATGGTGAAACTCAGTCCCACCGATAGCGCGGCGAGAGCAAGACTCACCGCTACATTATTACCGTCACCGATATAGACCAGCTTCAAGCCGGGATAATCACCCTTATGTTCGTATATAGTTAAAAGATCGGCCAGCGCCTGACAGGGATGCTCGGCGTCTGACAAGGCGTTGATGACTGGAACCTCAGCCCGGCGCGCTAGTTCTTCCAAACTGCTCTGCGCAAAGGTGCGTACAGCCAGGGCGTCCACATACCGGGACAGTACCCGGGCTACATCGGCGATGCTCTCCCGCTTGCCCAGCCCCACCTCTGCCGGAGAGAGGTAGATAGCCTGACCCCCGAGTTGTTTCATCGCCAGTTCAAAGCTGACGCGGGTCCGGAGCGACGGCTTTTCAAACAGCAGCGCCAGCGTCTTACCGGAAAGCGTGGTCTGCCATCCCTCCGCTTTCATGGCGGCGGCATCGGACAAGAGCAGCCGGATCTCATGGCTTTCGAGGTCGGTAATGGACAACAGGTCTTTGGATCTCATAGGCTCACCGTTAAAAAAATGATGTCATAGTATAGCACATGGTAGCGATAAACGTTGAGGTCCTTCCTTATACCAAACGGCTGTTGCTATAACGGCTTTTATCGTTTACACTTAAGATACGATGCATTATCCTAACTCATGGGGCGTGAACCCGAACGGTTCGAGCGCAGTAACCGGTTTCCTAATCCGGTGGAATAGCGTCCCCCGTTTCAACGCTTCGACCGGCCATAGATAACCGGCGCCCTGCATAATCATCGTTCATCCATTGTTCCGAACACTTTGATATAGTCAGTCGCAGCCGCATAGACCGGCATCTTAAAATCCGAGAGGACGATCATGACGACCAAAAAAGAAGCGAGCTTCTACGGGGAGATCAACACCCGGCTGAAGAGCGATCATCAACGGCTGATAGAACAGCTCGAAGCGCTGAAAGCGACCGCGCCGCAGGAAGACCGGCGTGAGGGTTCCCCGTTCGGCAAACGGGAGGAAGAAGCCACCGAAACCGCCGACCTGGAAAATCGGCTGGCGCTGGAAAAACGCGTCCTGGATCAGATCGCTGAGGTTGAACATGCCCTGCATAAACTTGAAAAAGGCACCTTCGGCAAATGCGAGATGTGCGGCCAGACGATGGACCCGGCAAGGCTGACGGCGCTGCCCTATGCCAGGCTGTGCGTCGCCTGCAAGGCCAAGCAGAGATTCACCTAGCTGAGACGCATGTTCCCCCTCGTATTCTTAACGGTTATCGCCTTGGACCAGTTGACCAAGCACCTGGTGCGCGGCGGGATGGCGCTTGGAGAGTCGATACCGGCTGAAGGTTTTCTCCGTCTCGTCCATATCCAAAACACCGGCGCCGCATTTGGCATCCTGGATGATGCCCGCCCCTGGCTTATCGCGGTCAGCTCTATCGCTCTCGTGATCATCATCTGGCTTGCGATTTCCCGCCGCATCGGCTTCCTGGATAATATCTGGGGGCGGCTGACGCTCGGGTTTATAGCTGGGGGAACGCTGGGCAATCTGATCGACCGTGCTTATTATGGCTACGTCACTGATTTCCTCAAGGCCGGCATCTGGCCGGCCTTTAATATCGCCGATGCGTCGATGGTGATCGGCATGACCATTCTCGTTTTCCTTTACCTGAGGTCTGAATACCCAAGGAGCCAATAGTTGACCAAAACAGTAGAACTGACCGTCGGGGTCCCCGGCGCCCGCCTGGATAAATTCATCGCCGGCCAAATACCAGAACTGTCACGCGTCCACGTCCGGGAGCTTATCGACGGCGATAAGGTCACCGTCAACGGCAAGTCCGTCAAACCATCTCATCCTCTCAAATCGGGCGACCGGGTCGAAGTCAACATCCCGCCCCCGCCACCGAGCGAGATCATCGCGGAGGACATCCCCCTGAAAGTTCTCTACGAGGATGATGACCTGGCGGTCATCGACAAACCGGCCGGGCTGACCACTCATCCGGCGCCGGGACACGCTTCCGGCACCCTTCTGAATGCTTTATTGTCCCGCTTTCCGGAATTGGCTGGGGAAGAAGGCGACCGGCCGGGCATTGTTCACCGCCTGGACAAGAATACCTCGGGACTCATGGTGGTGGCCCGTTCGCGTTGGGCGCAGGCCGCCCTTTCCGATCAATTCAAACGCCGTGAAGTGACCAAAGTCTACCTGGTGCTGGTCAAGGGCAGGGTGGAACCATCCAGCGGCATCATTGAGGCGGCTATCGGCCGCCATAAACTCAACCGTAAAAAAATGGCCGTCACTGAAGACGGGCGCGAGGCACGGAGCCAGTTCAATGTCGTGGAGTACTATAAGGGTTACACTTTGCTTGAAGTCCGTATCTTTACCGGCCGGACTCACCAGATCAGGGTGCACCTGGCGGCTATCGGCTACCCGGTGGTCGGCGACGAGACCTATGGTGTCAAATCGGAGTCCTTCCCCCGGCAGTTCGTCCACGCTCACCGCTTGAGCTTCAAACAACCGTCTACCGGCCAGGCGTTGGATTTCACCTCCGAGTTACCGCCAGATCTGGCCGTCCCGCTTTCCAGCCTCATCTAGCCACCGGGCAGTCCCCGTTGTATAATAAGCGCCGATTGACCTATAAGGTCTTGAGGAGTCTCTCCTTTTTATGTCAGAACGTCCCAAAGGCCCTATCGCCCTGGAATTCGCCGGTTTCTGGCGGCAAGCTGGTTCCTTAATCATCGACGTCACGGTGTTGCTTTCAATTTCATCCTTTCTCACACCTTTCCATTGGTTCGGGTTTGGGAACTTGTGGGACATTACTCGATTCATCGAAGTCCCTATTTTACTCTCGCCGTTCGCTGCTTTGATCAACCCGGTCTCCATCGTCCTCTCCGGCGTCTATTTCATCGCTTTCTGGATCTGGCGGGGCCAGACATTGGGCATGATGGTTGGGGGGATTAAAGTCATCCATATCGACGGCACCGATATCAATCTAAACCGCAGCATCATACGCTATTTAGGCTACATCATATCAGCCTTGCCATTATTTTTAGGTTTCTTATGGATCGCTTTCGACGAACGGAGTCAAGGCTGGCATGACAAGTTCGCTGAAACCTACGTCGTCAAACTACCGCCGATGCCGGAAGTCAGCGCCAGCGCTCCTCCGGCCGGTATCTGAATTTTATCGAGGTCCGCATTTATGAACAATAATATCCGCGTGCGTTACGCCCCCTCCCCCACCGGCCACCCCCACGTGGGCAATATCCGTACCGCCCTTTTCAACTGGCTGTTCGCCCGTCATGAGGGCGGTAAATTTCTGGTTCGTATTGAGGACACCGATCAAGCCAGATACGTCGAGGGCTCGGTGGAAGCCATCCTCGGCGGACTGCGCTGGCTGGGCATGGATTGGGACGAGGGGCCGGAAAAGGGCGGGGACTACGGGCCATATTTTCAGTCACAGCGTCTGGAAAAGTATCAGGCAGCGGCGGAAAAGCTTATCGCCGGCGGCCATGCCTACCGCTGCTACTGCTCGTCCGAGCGCCTGGAGGAAATGCGGGCTGCGCAGACCGCCGCCAAACAGCCGCCGGGATATGACCGGCACTGTCGCGACAAATGCGAGATTACGCCGGAAGGCATAACCCCGGTAGTACGGTTCAGGGTACCACTGAAGGGAAGAACGGTCTTCAACGACCTCATCCGCGGCGAGGTTTCTTTCGAGAATGCCCTGCTGGATGATTTCATCCTGCTCAAGAGCGATGGCTTCCCCACCTACCACCTGGCCAATATCGTGGACGACCATGACATGCGCATCAGCCATGTCATCCGGGGGGAGGAATGGGTCTCCAGTGCGCCGCGGCATGTGCTGTTGTATCAGGCCCTGGGTTACGAACCGCCTCTCTACGCCCACCTGCCGATGATCCTGGGCACCGACCGCTCCAAATTGTCCAAGCGCCACGGCGCGGTTTCCATCATGGACTACGAGGAACAAGGGTACCTGCCGGAGACCATGGTCAACTTCCTGGCGCTCCTGGGATGGTCGCTCGACGATAAAACCGAGATCATGGACGTCAAGCAGATCATCGATAACTTCTCCATTGAACGCATTTCAAAGACCGGCGCCATTTTCAATGTCGAAAAACTGGATTGGATGAACGGCTCCTATATCCGGGCGCTGACTCTCGATGAGTTCACGGACCGGGCGCGGCCGTTCCTGGAGGCGGGGGTGCCGGAGTCCCGTGCTTTCGACCGGGATTATATCAAGAGTGCGCTGGCGCTGGTGCAGGAGCGGGTGAAAAAACTGGGAGAATTCCGCGATCAGCCGGAGATGACCCGTTTCTTTTTCATAGAAAACCTCGAATATGAACCGATCGAGCTGCTGGGCAAGAAGATGACGGCGGCTTCCACGCGAACGGCGCTGGAGCGTTCGCTTGAGCGACTAGAAAAGCTCGGCGATTTCACCGTCGAGAGTATGGAAGCAGATCTGCGCAGCCTGGCGGAGGAACTGGAACTCAAACCGGGGCAACTCTTCGGTAGCCTGCGCGTAGCCTTCACCGGCTTGATCGTCTCACCGCCGCTCTTCCAGACGATGATCGTGCTGGGACGGGAACAATGCCTCAAACGTTTACGTGAGGCCGTCTCCAAATCCTGGAAGCTGCCGGAGTAGCCATGGTTGAAACAGCAGTCAAACGTTTCCCGACGGTCGGTGCCTGCGGTCTGGATTGCGGGTTGTGCCCCCGCCACCACACCGACGGCTCTTCGCGCTGCCCCGGCTGCGCGGCTAAAGACTTCGGCGCATGGGGCTGCGCTCTCCAGAAATGCTGCGTCCAGGGTCACGGTCTGGAGTGCTGCGCCCAGTGTCCGGAATCTGACGGCTGCAGTGCGCTGGAACGGGTGATAAAAGAATCGGCCAGAGTGGATTCCTTTATTTCCTACCAGCCGGTGCCGACCAACCACCAGCTCATCCGTGAGTTAGGCATCGTTGAATTCGCCCGGCGGCAGGACGCCCGGGTGAGTTTTCTCGAAGGGCTGCTCAAGACCCACAACGACGGCCGCTGCAAGGGTTTTTATTGCCTGGCGGTGCAACTGCTGCCGCTGGCTGAATTGCAGGCGGCGGTAAACCGCCTGTCCGCGGAGTTGTCCCGGACGCCGGAAGTTAAAGCCCGGGCCATTATGCTGCGTCATTCGTTCGATGAGCTTGCGTCCCGAAATGGTTTAACGCTAAAGTTAAGGCGCGCAAAAAAGGAGGCGGAACTGTAATATGAGCGTCGCTCTCACACGTCAGGATGCCATGAACTGGCTGGTCAAATTTGGCGTCATCCCCTACTGGGATTCCATCGACAAAAAACCTCTTTTCCGCAAGGCTGACGTTAAAAAAGGCTCGGTGGCTTTCATCAGCCGTGAAACCGAGGAACAGGTCTGGCCGGGCGTCATCAAGCTCCTTGATCTCAAGACCGAAGCCGACTGCGCCACGGTGCGCCGGAACGTTGAACACCTGCTACGGGAGCAGGGCAAATTGCTTTAAACGACTACCTAAGTTGAGGAATCATTTTGGTTGAACTGCCACCGTATGTTGCATTATTTGAATCGGGAGAACTTGAACGCCGCGTCGAACGGCTGGAAGCCCGGCTGGAAAGCTGCGACATCTGCCCCCGGCGCTGCGGCGCCAACCGCCTGAGTCATGAGATCGGCTCATGCAACGCCGGCAAACTGGTGGCGGTGGCCTCAGTCTGCGCCCACCACGGCGAGGAACCAGCGCTGTCCGGCAGCCGGGGCTCCGGCACCATTTTCTTCGGCAACTGTAATCTGAGGTGCGTCTTTTGTCAGAATGCCCAGATATCCCAGGATCCGGAACGCCAGCGCCCCAACCAGGTTACCCCGTCCCGCCTGGCCAACCGCATGCTTTATGTCCAGAACGAGCTTAACTGCCACAATATCAACCTGGTATCGCCGTCGCACTACGTGCCTCAGATCATGCGCGCAATATGCGAGGCGGTGCCCCGGGGACTCACTCTACCCATCGTCTACAATACCAATGCGTACGACGAACTGGAGACGCTCGCGGAATTGGAAGACGTCGTCAGTGTCTACCTGCCGGATCTGAAATACGCCGATAACACGGTGGCTGCCAGGCTGTCGGAAGCGCCGCATTACGTGCAAACAGCCCGCGCCGCCATCAGGGAGATGTACCGGCAGGTGGGGGAACTGGAACTCGATGATGACGATATCGCCGTCAGGGGGCTGATTATCCGCCACCTGATATTGCCTGATGAGCTGGCCGGCAGTGAGGCTTCCATGAAATGGATCGCCTCAGAGCTTTCGACATCGGTACCGGTGAGCATCATGGCTCAATACACCCCGCGCCACCGGGCGATGGAAATGCCGATACTGGCGCGCAGCATCACCGCGGCGGAGTACCGCCGGGTGGTGAATTTACTGGATGTACTGGGGATGGAGAACGGCTGGCTGCAGGATGACAGCGCCAGGGATTTTTACTTACCGGACTTCAGCCGCGAGGGGCACCCGTTCGAGAGAAGCTAAACGACGCCGGCAATTGATCTTGCCAGCGTCGTGTATGTCCCGGGGGAAGGGGAAACGAAGGGTTATCCGCCCTTGCGTTTGCGGTTGCAGAAGGCGAAGTGGATCTTGTGACCGCTGACCTCGTCCTTCTTATTCACATTCTCGATGAACGTCTTGAGATCGACCGGTTTCTTCTCAACAGTTGCTTTTTTAGTCATATCTGAATAATCTCCGTCTGACAAACTGAACTGGCATTATATCACGACCGCGCCCCGAAGCCAAGGATCCTGTTTTTTCAACCATGACATCAATCAAAAGGAAACGATTACCCGAAAGGTTGAACAACAAGGAGGAATCAAAGACCTAATAATTAGGAGCACTGAAGCGGAGGTTTTTGAAAAATTCAGCATAAATGCTTAGACGTAAAATATGGTTTACGTTCATTTTGTTAAGCCATGGGGTATTGACACGCCAGCAAAAAGCCCTTATAATAAGTGAAAAGTTAGGGAATAATAAGGAAATAGTAAGGAGGTCCCGGAACTATGTGGTTAGTAATTGGTCTTCTCCTCGGCGCGGCTCTCATCTGGCTGGTCAGCCTCATGAAGGGCAAAGGCATCAGCATGAAGTGGTACGAATGGATCATCGGTCTCATCGGTGTGGCCATGCTCCTCTTCACCGTCCAGAACTACTTCGGTTCGCTGGCTGAACTGGAACCCACCGCCGCCAACATGTTCCTCCTGGTCACCGGCCTGCCCGCCATAATCCTGCTGGCCGTAACTTGGCAGCTGGTCGTCCGCCACAAGAACGCCTAAACCCAAACAATTTAATATCGTCCCACAGAGGGGGAGTCGAGAGACTCCCCCTTCTTTTTTACCTCAAAAGCAGGGTTGAGACTATAGTCTAAGACCTGGTCGCCAATTCGGCCACCAGGAGGTCTATGGACATCGTCTCGTCCATACGGCCGGTCTTGGCGGCAATATCAGCTTCGAGGAGTTGCCTGTAAATGTCTTTGAAACGGTCGATAGAGAACCGTCCTGCCTGATCTAAAGCTTTCTTCCAGACAAAATCCGCGTTGAGGCCCAAACGACGTCTGATTTCCATATCTTTCTCACCGCGACTTTTCAGGTCTTTGATCTGAATTACCAGCCGGAGTTGCCGAGCCAGCATGGAAAGGACATAACCCGCGGAGAAGCCGCTGGCCTTGAGACTTTCCAGCGAAGTAGTGGCGGTTTTGAGGCGCTGCTCGAAAATGGCGTCCACCAAGCTGAAGATATTGGCCTCCTGAGCTGAGCCTACCAGAGCTTTTACGTCATTTTCGGTGATGACTCGTTCGCAGGCGAAGAGAGTCAGTTTATCAATCTCGGTGGCTAGGGACCACAGGTCGGCGCCGACATACTGGACGAGCAGGTTAATGGCACCGGGGCTGATCTGTCCACCGGCATGCAACACCCGCCGCCCGATCCATTCCTTAAGTTGGGGCTTATCCAGCGGCGGAAACTCATGCATCTCCAAAACGTCGGAGATGGACTTGAAGAGCGGGTTGGTGCGGTTGAGTGACGTTTCGGTCAGGATGAGCGTCGTCGACGGGGGCGATGAACGGACGATCCCGGCGAATTCCTCGATGTCCTCGGGTTTGGTCTTCTTTTTGCCGCCTGCGTCGCCTGAGGCCGGCTGGAAACGGCTAAACAGCCCGCTGACAACGACCAGGCGCGCCGGTGACAGAAAGGGCGCGGCATGCACGGTCAACCGGAACTCCGCCGGCTTGAGCCGGGCGGCATCGAAAATATTGGTCGCCGTGGAAAGCATCGCCGGGTCACCAAGCGATGCTTTGATGGAATTAAGCTTGGCTTTGAGCGAAAAATCGTCCGGCCCGGCCAGGAGATAGCGCAAAATAGGATCCTCTATCACAGGGTAGCGTATTCTTTAGCGGGTTGTCCGACCGCAAAATCGGGTTAAGACTTAAGCGCCGTTGAACAACAGACGCAAGTCTTCCCCGACGGCGGCTGGCGCTACCGCGATTATGTGGTCGCCGGACTGGAAAACAGTGTCTCCCCTAGGCACAAATGGTTTCCCGCCGTCCCTGATTACCAATCCTAATACCACCTTATCCGGCAGGTTGATTTCATTCAGCGATTTGCCCACCGCCACTCCGGAACGGGCTCGGACTTCCATGATCTCCAGATCCCGCTGATCGCCGGTGATGCAGAAGAGATGGGTAAGGGGATGGGAAGGGACCTCGTGCTCGATGCGTTCCAGGATTATGTTGGTGGAGTTGACCGTCACGTCCACACCCAGCTTCTTGAAAATCGACTCGTTGCGGGGGTCGCGGACGCGGGCGATGGTGCGGGGGACGTTGAAGCGGTATTTGGCCACCTGGGAGGCCACCAGGTTGTCCTCGTCGTCGCCGGTGACAGCGATCAGCATGTCGGCGCGCCCGGTACCGGCTTCGGCCTGGATGCCCGTCTCGCAGGCATCGCCGCGGAGGCAGATGTTGCCCAGTTCCTTATTGATCTTTTCGCAGACCTCGAAATTACGTTCGATGAGCAGGGTTTCATGCCCTTCAGCCAGCAGGGCTTTGGTCAGGGAATAGCCCAGGCGGCCGCCGCCGACAATAATGATATACATCTAGGTCTCCAGCTTCTCTTTCAGCATTTCGGCGAAGATGGTGGTGGGACTGAGGGCTTCCAGTCCGAGGATGGTGTAGAGGTCACGGCGCAGCGGGTCATAGATGCGGCACAACACCTTGTTAACGTTGAAGATCTTACGGGCCATCTGCGCGGCCATGACGTTGCGATTGTCGCCCTGGGTCACCGCCACGAAGGCGTCAGCTTCTTCGATGCCGGCTTTTTTAAGGACATCCTCGTCAAGCCCGTTACCCAGTAGCGCGGTGCCCTTGAAATCTGCCGGGAGACGGCGGAAGGAATAGGCGTCGGTATCCAAGGCGACAACGCTGTGTCCTTCCTTGTCGAGGAGGGACGCCAGTTGAGCGCCGACACGTCCGCAGCCCATAATGATCACTTTCATCCGGAAAACTCCTTAAATGGACTGCTGCCGGTGACTGAGAATGACCCGGCAGGGGGCGTTCTGGAGTATGTAGGGCACCACTTCGCCGAGGCTGAACTCCCCGAAGTGGGTCTTGTAGTCGGAACCGATGACGATGGTGTCGGCTTTCTGTTCCACCGCCTCGTCGACGATGGCCGGGCCCACCGCCCTGGCTTGGAGGAGGTTGGTCTCGACGGAGCAGTTGTATTTTTTTCCCAAGTTTTCAAATCTCGACAGGACACCCTCGGCCTTGGCGATCTCGGAATCGATCTCCGCGTCCAGCGGCAGCGAACGGTCCACCGAGATGATATGGGTGACGACCACCCGGGCATTGCCGGCGCACCGTGACAGGTGGCAGGCCAGCTCCAGCGCGTCCTCATCTTCAGCTCGCCCGGCTACCGGGACCAGCAGTGTGTGGTATTCAGTCATGTATTAAAGTGTCTTTGCACACGTAAGGGTATTATAAGCGCCCATGGCCGGTTTGACAACAACCGTGTATGAACTTGCGAATCTAATGCGTATCATCGAACGTAAAACGCTCGCGGGAATTGTTTTTTGTTTTTTCACAGATCCTTTTTTTGGAAACAATCCGATTTTTCACGACTGGGCACCCGGCTGTCCAAACGTGAGATTGTTCCAAATCAATAATAGAATCAAATAAAACAATTCCCTTGGCGGGTCGTGAGTTACGAGCCGCGGGTGGCGAGTAATGAGGGTTGGCGTGATTGTACGACAATTGATTCAATTGTTTTCCTTATTAAATGGTTTGGAATGACTCGGAGACACGGTATCGGTGCTTGGATATGGGAGATAGAGAACATATGATAAGCCCGTCGTAGTGCTATTGTCAATGGGATTTTGGCGGGTTTTCAAAATATTTATGCGATATCATTCGGTATTATGGTGGCGCCGTAAATCCCTCTTAATCTCCCTTTACGAAAGGGAGAGACGCGAATTGAAACCAGAATCGTTTTCTCCCGCGGAGAACGACGAGAATTATACGAGGGAGATTGCAGGTCAGGTTGGAGTCAAGCACAGCACGCGATGTGATGGAACGTCTAGATCGTTTCACCAGAGGGATCCCCGATTTCATCGGGGCAAAGACGATGACGGGAGGGTAGAACCGGTTAATAACGTCGCCAGAACGACGGGACGAAAATGACCATAAGAGTGAATATCTCCAGGCGGCCGGCCAGCATCAGGACGATGAGCACCATCTTACCCGGGTCCGGGATCCAGGCGAAACTCTCATAAGGACCGACCCCACCCAGACCGGGACCGATATTACTGATAGTAGTGACGACGGCAGAAAGCGCCGTTTCGATGTCCAGTCCCAGCGCGCTCATGATGAGAAACCCGCCCCACATAACGGCAAAATAAATCACGGTTAAGCTGATGATTCGGGAAACGGTCTTTTCAGCGAGCACGGTGTCGCCGACCTTGAGGGGGATAACGGCATTGGGATTGAAGGCCAGGATGACCCGGCGGTAGGAGTACTTGAACAGTACCAGGAGACGGATGACTTTGAGACCGCCTGCGGTGGAACCGGCCGAACCACCGATAACCATGAGCATTAATAAGAGCGCGCGGCTAAGAGCGGGCCATTCGTCGAAATTGGCGGTTGAATAACCGGTAGAGGTCATGATTGCGGTTGCCTGGAAAGCGCCTTGCCTCAACGCGTCAGCGAAAGGCATGACGTCGTTCGACACCAGATTGAAGGTGAGGATCAGAGCTGCCGCCCCCATCAAGCCGGCATAGAGCTGGAATTCCGGATTGCGAAACAGCTTACCCGGGCGCCGTTTCATGAAAAGATAATAGAAAAGTGCGAAATTGATTCCGGCGAGGAACATGAAGAAATTGACGACGAACTGTACTGGGATACTCCCGTAGTCTTCGATGCTGAGATTTACCGGTGCGAAACCGCCGGTAGGCATAGTGGTCAGCGATATATTGACGCTGTCCAAAAGCGGAAGGCCGGCCGCCACCAACGCAGCGAAACACAACAGGGTGAAGGCAACGTAGATCATCCACAGGGCTTTGGCGGTGTCCCGGATGCGGGATGTCAGACGCTCGCCTTTTTCCCCCGACATCTCGGCCTCAGCCATCTGGGCGGCGCCGATGCCGAGTAAAGGAAACAAGGCGACGAAAAGCATGATGATACCCATACCGCCCAGCCACTGGGTCAGGGAGCGCCAGAGCAGGATGCCTTCCGACTGGCCGGTGATGCTAGTCATCACCGTAGCGCCGGTGGTGGTGAAGCCGCTCATCGTCTCGAAGAAGGCGTCCAGATAGTTTGGTAGCACCCCGGAAAAATAAAAAGGCAGGGCGCCGAAGGCGGTTGCGGTAAACCAGGCGGCGACCACCAGGACAAAGACTTCCCTTTGAGCGAGTTGTTTTTTACCTTCACGAGTCAGGAAAAACATCAGGCTGCCGCAAAGAATCGTCAGCGCGGCGGCGGCGGCCAGAGCGCCGGCAGCCCTGTCTCCCTGGGTCAGGCTGAAGACAGCCGGCACGGCCATAGCGCCACCAACCAGGGCAGTCAACAAACCAAGAAAATGGACGATGGATATCAGACTCATAACGGCTTTACTTGAAGAGGTTTTCCACGTCCGGGATGGCGGCGAGGGTGGACACGAGGACGACGTGATCCCCCGGCTCGACGGTTCCCTCATCCGGAGGCACCACGGCGCGGCCGTTGCGGATGAAGGCAGCGATGATGGCGTCGGCAGGCAGCGATATCTCTGCCATAGTCTTACCGGCGAATTGAGCGCCGGGGGCGACGACGAATTCGATCGCCTCAAGCGTGGATTGTTCCAGCACCGCAGCGGCGATGGCTCCACCGCGTAGCACATAATGGGCGATCTTGCGGGCGGTGATAATGGCGGGTGAACCAGCCACGTCGATGCCGGCGGCCTCCGCGAGGGGAATGTAGTCCGGCTTGTTGATAACGGTCAGCGTACGGCCGACACCGAGATTTTTAGCCAGCAGGCTGGCCAGGATGTTGAGTTCGTCGTTTTCCGTAGCGGCTACCACAGCGTCAGCGTTTTCGATGCCCTGCTGCACCAGAAACTCCCGCTCGGTAGGTTCGCCTTGAATGACAGACACGTGCTCCAACTTGGCGGCGATCTCCTCCGCCCGTTCCTGGTCGCGTTCGATGATCTTGACCCGGACGCCCTGACGCTCCAGACCCTCGGCAACCAGGAAACCGATGCGGCCACCGCCGATAATAGCTACATTGCGGGCAGGACGCTTGGGAGTGGCAAACAGCCGACCCATACGTTCCAATTGGGAGCCGGTGGCGGCCACGTAGACGGAATCACCCTCATGAAGGACCTCGTCCGGATGAGCGATAACACCGCCTTCGGCGTGTCCGATGGCGACGATATGAAAAGGAATACCCGGAGTGATCTCCGAGAGTTTTTTGTCAAACAGGCTGTCATCTTCCACCTTGAACTCCCGGATCTGCACAGCACCGTCGCCGAACTGTTCCGCAGGGGTGGAATAGAAACCGGCCAAGATGGATAAGATCTCCGCGGCCATCTCCCCTTCCGGGTTGATGAATATATCAATACCCAGGCTCTTAGGGCGGACGATGCGGCGTGTGCCGCCCGGGCTCTTGGCCGGCAACTGGAAATAACCGGTGTAATCAGGATTCCGGATACGGGCGGCGGTGCGCGCCGCGCCCATCTCCTTGGCGATGAAGCAGATGACCATGTTGGTTTCATCGGAGTCGGTAACGGCCAGCACCAGGTCGGCGCGATGAGCCTCGACCTCCCGAAGGATACGGGGCGTGGCGGCGTTGCCTCTAATGGCGCGGACGTCAAGATGGCGACGAATATCTTCAATACACGCCGCGGACTCTTCGATGACTACGACATCATGGTTTTCCACCGAGAGTAATGAAGCGATGTTGGAGCCGACGACACCGCCGCCGGCGATGATGATATACACCTAGCGGGTCCTCGTCGTTCTCCCAGGATTAAAAAAGGACGCCAAAGCGTTCAGGAAACCGGAAACCTTGCCGCGAGGTCGACGGGAGACCCGGATGACACGGTCGCCGGGACGAGTAATGATGGGGTTGCGGGGCTGCGGACTGGGTAATTCTGCTTTCATGACCCTCTCAAGCGATTTACCAAGCAATGCTGGTCCAACTGAAGGCGCATTTTAGGGCTAAACCTTGCCGATGTCAACCCAAGGCCCCGTTGGGGAAATTCGAAGCACGAATATCGAAATCCGAAACAAATTAATCCAATTTCAAAAGTTTGCGATTTTCAGGCTTTGAACATTCGAGTCTTTGGATTTGAACATTGTTTAGATATTAGATATTTGTGATTAGAAATTAGTGCTCAGGGTTTTCGTAGGGATGGGGAGTCAGGGGGCAGGCGCCCGGTTCCAGGGAGCATAACAGGCCGCCGGGGGCGCAGGACTGGCATTCCATTTGAAGCGTTGTGTGGGTGATGCTGTAGCGCTCCGCCAGCATCTTCTCCACCGCGGCCCGGACCTTGGCCGTTTCCGAGGTCAGCCGGTCGGCGATGACGATGTGGCTGGACAGGGCGTGAAGCTGCGGCGTCAGGCTCCAGACGTGCAGATCATGCAACTCTTCGACGCCGGGAACAGACTTGAGCGCCTCCGCCAGTTCATCCAGCCGGATATGTGCCGGGGTGGCCTCTAAAAGCACCGCCAGCGCCTCCGAGAGAATGCCCCAGGCGGACACAGCGATGATGACGGCGATGAGGGCGCTGACCACGGCATCGGCGGCGCTCAGACCGGTGAACATGATGATCAGCGCGCCGATGATGACGCCGACCGAGGCCAGGGCGTCGCCCAGGACATGCCAGAAGGCGCTCTTGACGTTCAGGCTCTCTTTCTGGGCTTCACGCAGCCAGAAGGCGACCACCAGATTGGCGGTCAGGCCGATAAAGGCTACCGCCAGCATGACCGGGCTGTTCACTTCTGGCGGCGATTGAAGCCGCTGTACCGCTTCGTAAATGATGAAACCGGCGATGCCGAAGATGAGCAAGGCGTTGACTGCCGCCACCACTACGCCCAGTCGGTGATAACCGAAGGTCATCTTGTGGGAGGCCGGTCGCTGAGCCTGCCGCAGCGCGTAGGCCGATAACGACAAAGCCACGATGTCGGCGAAGACGTGACCGGCGTCGGATAACAGGGCGAGGCTGTTGGAGATCAGGCCGCCGGCTACTTCGGCGACGAAGATCACGCTGGAGATGATGATGCCCAGCTTGAGCCGGCCACCGGCGGTTGGATGGGCGTGTTGGTGCTGATGCATGTTGACGCTCGCTCAATATCGCGGCCGGTTGTTTTTTTGACTCCGCCATATTATCATAACAACAATTTCTGATTTGTCTAATCGGTAACCTGGAGGCACCCGTGGTCAAGCTATCGTTCATGCCCCGTGAGGAAAAATTCTTCGATCTGATCGAAGCCGGCGCGGCTAACGCCGTGCGCACCGCCGAAGCGCTCAAGGATCTGGTCGACGACTGGCGCGACGTGCCGGAAAAAGTGATGAAGATAGCCGATCTGGAACATGCCGGTGACTCGGTTACACACCAGATCATCGCCATGCTTCACCGCAGCTTCGTAACGCCGTTCGATCGGGAGGATATCGCTCTCCTGGCGCATTCCCTGGATGACGTGACCGATTTCATCCATTCGGCGGCGGATTACATGGTTCTTTATAAGGTAGGCCTCCCGGGGCCGCGCGTCCGCGTGCTGGCCGATATCATCGTGGCGGCGACCAAGGAAATGGCCATCGCGGCACCCAAGTTGCGCAAAACAGCCACCATGAAAAAAGTCCTGGAAAACTGTATCGAGATCAACCGGCTGGAAAACCTTGCCGACCAGGAATACCGGGCGGCTTTAGTTGAATTGTTCGAAGAGCATGAGATGGCCGATGTCATCAAATGGCGCGAGATCTATGAAGCGATGGAAAGCGCCACCGACCGCTGCGAGGACGTGGCCAATGTCTTCGAGGGGGTAGCTCTCAAGAATGCCTGATGCCGCTTTAGGCGTTCTTATCCTGATTGTGGCGCTGGCCATCGGCCTCGGTTTCGTCAACGGCATGAACGACGCCGCCAACGCTATCGCCACCACTATCGGCAGCCGGGTACTGTCGCCAAGAGCGGCTATCATCATGGCGGCTTTTGCCAACCTGGCCGGCGCGGCCACCGGCACCGCGGTAGCCGCTACCATCGGCAAAGGCATCCTGCACCCGGAGTTCATCAGTTTCAGCGTCATCATCGCCGCTCTGATGGCTGTCGTCATCTGGGGCGGGTTAGCCACCTATTTCGGCCTGCCCATCAGCCTGACTCATGGCCTGGTTTCCGGTTTGGCCTTCGCGGGGTTGGCGGCAGGCGGTTTCGACGCGGTCAACCTGGCGGTAATGGGAAGAATCATCTCCGCGGTAGTGACGGCACCGATGCTAGGCTTCGTCGGGGGTTTTATTTTGATGCTGGGGGTTTACTGGCTCTTCAAAGACAGCCTGCCGGCGCGCCTGCGTGCGATCTTTTCCAATGGACAGATTCTTTCCGCCGCTTTCATGGCCTATACCCACGGCAAGAATGACGGCCAGATGCCCATAGGCGTCATCACCATGGCACTGGTTATCTACAGCGGAAACGCCGGGTTATGGGAAGGCATTCCGTGGTGGGTCATCATCGTCTCGGCGGCAGCCATCAGCTCCGGCACGGCTATCGGCGGCTGGCGGGTGATGAAGACGCTGGGTTTCCGGGTGACCAATCTGAAACCGGCACAGGGTTTTGTAGCCCAGACGTCGGCGGCCAGCGTTATCGAACTGGCTTCCAATCTGGGTATTCCGGTCAGTACTACCCACTCCATGAGCGCCGCCATCATGGGCGTCGGGGCTACCAGGCGCTTCTCCGCGGTACGCTGGAGCGTGGCGGGTAACATCCTGACCGCATGGCTGGTGACCTTCCCCATCTGTGGCGCAATAGCTTACGCGGTGGCTTCTATATTGAAGCTGTTTTAGGAAAGCTGTCAGCCATCAGCTGTCAGCTTTCAGTTTTCAGACGATTATCTGTCGCGGGATGGTCGTGGCAAAGCAATTGCAGATTACGGATCGCGATTTGGAGCGAGGAGGGCGACCGGCAGTCGCCCTAGCGGTGGTCGCGTAGGAATTGGCTAAAGGATGACGTGCCTGGGGTGGACCCGTGCTTTTTCAGCGGTGATGACGGCAGAAATCTCAGCGACCGCCTGATCGATTTTATCCTCATTGTTGACCACGAAATAGTCGAACATCCCCAGTTGCGCCAGTTCCAGGGGCGCCGTATCCAAGCGTCTCTTAAGGGTTTCCGGTGACTCAGTGAGCCGCCGTGACAGACGCCGGGTCAGCTCTTCCAATGACGGCGGGAGGAGGAATACGAAAACCGCGTCCGGGGCAATCTTTTTAATGCTAGCGGCGCCCTGCACGTCCACTTTCACCACCACATCCCGCCCCTGTTTCAAGGACTCGCGCACCGGTGCCTTAGGTACGCCGTAGAAATTACCGTACACTTCCGCCCATTCCAATAACTCATCCTGATCAAGAAGCTTTTTAAATTCTTCACGGCTGGAAAAGTGATAATCCAAACCATCCTGCTCGCCGGGACGCTGAGCGCGAGTGGTCACGGTAGTAACATATTGCAGAGGCAGCCGGTTTTCCTTCATCCGGGCCAGTACAGCGTCCTTGCCGACACCGGACGGGCCGGACAAGACCACCAGAACAGGAGAGGGTGCCGGCGGCCTAAAGTTCAAGCGGTACCTCGGCGACATCGGTCTTGGCGGCGCCGCGGCCGATGGTGACGCGGCCGGTGATGGTTTCCGGCGCCAGAGCGGCCAGGACCACGTGTCCCGAGTCGATAAAGATGACCGCCTTGGTTTTGCGGCCGTTAGTCATATCGATGAGAGTGCCCTTGTTGCGGCTTTCCTGGATGATGCGCTTGATCGGCGCCGACCCGGGTGGCGCGATAGCGATCATGCGGTTCATGGCCAGGATGTTGCTGAAACCTATGTGGACGAGTTCAATAGCCATATCAAAGCCTCTCAGATGCGATGCGGAAAGAGTCTGAATATTCTAGCTTGAAACCGGGCCGATAGCAACCGCACCTCGTTCGAAATCAGCCCGAACCGATGAGTCACCCGGCGGGTGAACCATTAACAACTTGTTCTGTCGTCGATTTTTTATATCCAGCGAAGTGCGTTTGCAGCGTTCTCATTTCAGGTTTCGCCGGGTATATGAAATGGCCCGCCGCAGTGATAAGATGAAGAGGAGACTTTTTAAGGAGGTTTTTATGTCAACCGAGAAATTCACCATTGCCGGAGATAAGGTGCTGACCAAGATCAAGGAGATCATCCGCGAGGGCAACATCCGACGGGTCCGCCTAGTGCACGAAGGCCGACCGATAATCGATATCCCTCTTTCTGTCGGGGCTCCAGCGGCCGCAGTGGGCATACTGGCGGCGCCGCTGCTAGCGGCGGTAGGCGCTTTCGCCGCTCTGGTCACCGAATGTACAATTGAAGTAGAGAAGATGGATGAGGCACCACCGGCATAGCCGGAAGAATCTTTTACCCAAACACGGGTTATATAAATAACCAAGTCTTGATTTTCTCAACCCTCGGTGCTAACATGATTTCATTGGAGTAAAAGATTGCGCCTGCAACAATACGATCCTCCGAAGCCGGTCTCTTACCTGAATCTGATCGACATCGTTCTTCACGAATACGACGGTTTGCGTCGTCCGGAAGACATTCTGAAGACGGTGGGCGCTAACCGTTTGACAGATGTCACCCACACCCCGGAGATAGAAGGCGAGGCAACGGTGCGTCTGTACGACGGCGGCGATCAGCGTATCTATCAATTCAAGGAGTCCGCCTCCCGCGGTGGTACCATCGATGTCCTTTTCAATCACGGCCGGCTGGAGAACTTCCGCGCCAGGCTATTTTTTTCCGGTGTATGGGGTAAGGCCGGGGCGGTCGTATACTCCAGCCTGCGCTACTCCAGATTGATGACCGGCGTGGTGGGACGGGGTAATATCCGGTTCGATGCCGCGACACGGCAGTTTTTCTGCCATTACGGCAACCTGGTTATCGCCTACACCCATGAATTAGATATGGGACTACCATCCATCTCCACCTCCATCCTGGCCCGCGAGGGATGCTATCAGGGTATTTTATCCACGGCGAACGACTCGATGCATCTTTCACCAGTCTAAAAGCACTTTTTCTCGGTATTATTCCTCCATCGAGAGGGACAAAGCCGAGTTCATTCCTGATGTAACAGTGACACCACTGCTCTTTTCCCCGCCTTTTTCTGATATAATTCGCTCATGAGTAAACCCCGTTTAGTCCTTTTCGATGCCAGCGCCCTGGTGCACCGCGCTTACCACGCTTTCAAGTACAGCCGCCAGCTAACCGTGAGCAAGACCGGCGAGGTGACCAGCGCCGTTTTCGGATTTACCAATATCCTCTTGAAAGTGCTTTCCGACCTCAAACCGGATTGCTACGCTATCGCGTTCGACCGCAAGGGGCCGACCTTTCGCCACGAACTTTCGACAGCCTACAAAGCCCACCGCCCGGAGACGCCGGCGGAGCTTATCGCTCAGATGGGCCGGGTCAGGCAACTGGTGGATGCCTTCGACATGCCGGTCTTCGAGCAGCAGGGTTATGAAGCCGACGACCTCCTGGGCACCCTGGCGCGGCGGGCCGAGGCGGCGGGGGCGGATGTGATCATCGTCACCGGCGACGCCGACGCCATGCAACTCGTGAATGACGCGGTCAAGGTGTTGTACCCCAAACCCGGCGGCACCTTTTCCGACACCATGCTCTTCGATGCGGCAACGGTGATGGTCAAATTCGGCGTGCCGCCGCACCGAGTGGCCGATTACAAGGCGCTGGTCGGTGACGCTTCCGATAATATAGCCGGCGTTCCTGGCATCGGCCAGAAAACGGCGGTGAAGCTGCTCACCGAATTCGACGGCATCGACGCCATTTACGAGAATATCGAACTCATCCGGCCGGAAAAACTTAGAGAACTGCTGCGTCGCGAAGAAGCGGCGGCGCGGCAGAGCCTGACGCTGGCGACCATCGTCACCGACCTGCCGATCGCCTTCATCCTCGAAGAATGCCGGATCAGCCGCTTCGAACGCGATAAGGTTATCCCTTTGCTGCAGGAACTCGAATTCACCTCGCTGATCAACCGGTTGCCGAGGATCGGGACAGTTGAAACCGCCACCCCGGGCGGGCGACCCAATGGGTCGCCCCTACAGGTGACGCCCGTACCACAGCCGCCGGCGATCGAATGCCGCTATACGCTTGTCGATACGATGGAGAAGCTAGCCGAATTGGCGAAGCGACTATCGCGCGTCGAGAAACTGGCGTTGGACACCGAAACGACCGGCCTGAACACGCTGACGGCGGAGATCGTCGGATTATCTCTATCCCCGGCGGCGGGGGAGGGTTACTACCTGCCGGTGGGACATGTCGGGGTCGAAGGGGCGCAATTGGAGCTTTCGGAGGTGGTCAAGGCGCTCGCCGGTGTCATGGCCGACCGGAAGATCGTCAAGATCGCCCACAACGCCAAATTCGATCTCCAGATATTGCAAAACGCCGGTTTCACGGTGAACGGACTCGATTTCGACACCATGCTGGCGGCACACCTGCTAGGGGAAAAATCGCTCTCGCTCAAGGGACTGGCTTTCAGCCGCCTGGGGGTGGAGATGACTCCCATAACCGCGCTCATCGGCGAGGGTAAGAATCAGAAATGCATTTCCGTATGCCAGCTCACAGAGACAGCGGAATATGCCTGCGCCGATGCCGACATGACCTTCCGTCTGGCTGAACTCCTGGCACCGGAACTGGACCGGGAGAACCAGCGAAAACTGTTCGCTGAAGTGGAAATGCCTCTCGTCCCGGTAATCATGGACATGGAGCGCACCGGCATCGCCATCGATTCGGAGATGCTGGGGCGGATGTCGGAACGCCTGGCCGTGCAATTGAACGCTCTCGAACAGGATATCCATGAACAGGCCGGTCACCCCTTCAACATCGCCTCGCCCAAACAACTGGGAGACGTCCTTTTCGGTGAATTGCATCTCCCCGCCGGGCGCAAGACACAGACCGGCTACTGTACCGACGCGGCGGTACTGGAAGAACTCAAGGACCAGCACACCATCGTCCGCCTCATCTTGGAATACCGCACGTTAGCCAAACTGAAATCGACCTACGTGGATACCTTGCCGCAGATGGTCGACGCCTGCGACGGGCGGCTGCACACCAGCTTCAACCAGGCGCGCACCGCCACGGGCCGCCTGTCATCCAGCGATCCCAACCTGCAGAACATCCCGGTGCGCGGCGAACTGGGGCGGGAGATACGCAGGGCCTTCGTGGCTCCGCCCGGTTATGTATTGCTGGCCGCCGACTATTCCCAGATCGACCTGCGGGCGCTGGCGCACCTGGCCGGCGATGCCGACCTCATTACCGCTTTCAAGAATAACGAGGATATCCACACCGCGACCGCCATAAGGTTGTACAACATACCGAAGGAAGAGGTCACTCCGGAGATGCGGCGCTTCGCCAAGACGGTCAACTTCGGCGTCATCTACGGTATGAGCGGTTACGGTCTGGAACAGGCGACCGAGATGACGCGGGAAGAATCTTCCAAATTCATCGCCACTTACTTCGAACGCTACCCCGGCATCAAAAGCTACCTGGAAGCCACCAAGGAGCAGGCGCGCTCGCGCGGCTACGTGGAGACCATATTGGGCCGCCGCCGCTATATTCCCGACATCAACGCCTCCAACCGCCAGGTGCGGGAGGCGGCCGAGCGGATGGCCATCAACATGCCGGTGCAGGGAACCTCGGCGGATATCATCAAGGTGGCGATGCTGCATGTCCGCCGGGAGATGATCGAACGCAAATTGAAGAGCCGCCTCCTCCTGCAGGTGCACGACGAACTTATCTTCGAAGTGCCGCAAAACGAGCTGATGTTCATGTCCGAGCTGGCCTCACGGCTGATGTCCGGGGCGGTGAAACTGGCCGTACCCCTTAAAGTTGATCTTAAATACGGCGTCAACTGGGGAGAGATGGAATAACCTTGCGCCCCTTCCCGGCAGCCGTTTATATTCTGGCGTTGTTTATTTTCACTCTGCTGGCGATCAATGCCGGCTTCGGAGCTCAACGCCTGGACCGGGTCCTGCTCGATGTTTTTCGGGGACTGCAGTCCGCACCGCTCGATGTACCGATGCGGGCGGTCGAATTCATCGGCGACACCTGGCCGTCCATCATCCTCCCGGGCATGGCCGCGGTCTGGTTCTGGGTAAAAGGCTACCGGCGCGAAGCGCTGTGGCTGGTAACCGCCCTGGCGACAGTAGCGCTGGCTGGCGCCGTCGTAAAAGGTGTGGTCGACCGCACCCGGCCGGACGGCGGGTATTTCAGTTTCACATCGGGGCATACCGGGTATTTTACCGTCTTCTGCGGGTTTTTATTCTTCCGGTTGAAATCGATCGTTTCCGACCAGAGATGGTTTACTGCCTGGCGATGGGGGCTCGTGATGCCGGCGGTGTTGACTGGTGTTTCACGGCTATACTTCGGCGTTCACTGGCCGACGGATGTGCTGGGCGGGTTTCTTCTGGGCGTTATCGTCCTGGTTCCGGTATTGTGGCGGCTTGATTACGATGACGGGACTGCGACATAATCAGTTCGGTATACGAACGCGAAACTGGCGATGATCGGGGCGGGCAGGTCTTAGAGGGCCCCTACACGAGACTGGGTGGGATTTTCGTCGTAAATGAAAAATAATTGATTTGGAAATTGAGGTAAACACATGCCCGAATTACCTGAAGTTGAGACGGTAACCAATGAGATACGGCCTTACGTCCTGGGCCGCCGTATCGCAGATGTCGCGGTCAACTGGCCGGGGACGGTGAAAGGGCATGTCGTCGATGAGTTTGTCGCTGGACTGAGAGGGCAAACGGTTACCGGAGTCTTCCGCAGGGGTAAGTTCGTCGTCTGGCAACTATCGAACGGAAAACGGTTGCTGACACATCTCAAGATGACCGGTTCTCTCATCGCGGCCGCGGCCGGCGGTGAACCGCCGCCTTATTATCGCGTTGAAATCACCCTGGACGACGGTGGGAAGGTGTTCTTTCGTGATCCGCGGAAGTTCGGCCGGATGAAGCTGATCGACGGTGATGGGGTTTTGGACGAGCTCGGACCAGAACCGCTCGAGCCGGAGTTTACCCCTCAGGTATTCGAAGCGATCCTAAAAAAACGCAAGAGTCCCATTAAGCCGACGCTCCTCGACCAGACGCTGATCGCCGGCATCGGCAACATGTACGCCGATGAAGCTTTATTCGAGGCAAAGATCCACCCGCTACGGCCGGCGGACAGCCTGACCCCCGGAGAATATCGCGAACTGCATGCCGCCATACAGCACATACTGAAAGCCGCCATCGAGAGCAAAGGCGCCAGCATCGCCAACTATATCCGCCCCGGCGGCGAACTGGGGCATGCGCATTTCGCTTTCAAAGTCGCACACAAGCGCGGGGAGAATTGCCCCAGATGCGGGACTCCGTTACAACGGATTGTTGTGCGGGGGAGGGGAACCTATCTGTGCCCGAAATGCCAGACCGCCAGCCCCGGAAATTCGAGACACGAAATCCGAAATACAAAACAAATTCAAAATTCCAATGGTTAAAGCCCGAGAGTGTTTCGGTGACTCATTTTTCGGTAATTCGGATCCATTTCGAGCTTCGATATTCGGATTTCGGATTTATCGATCATGACCGATTGGGTGATTATCGCGGTGATAGGAACAGTTGCCGTGGCGGGGGTGAACATCATCGACTCCCACCTCATCGGCCGGCGGATGCCATCGCTACGGGCTTTTCTGGTGCCGGTGAGCGCTGTCGTTTTGATCTTCGCGCTGGCAACCATGGTGCTGTTCCCGCTGCCGGAGAATATCGGGATGGGTCCATTGCTGGCGGCGGTGGGCGCGGGAATCATCCGGGCGGTGTCCGTGGGCCTGCTGCTCAATATCTTCCGCACCGAGGAAGTTTCCTGGGCCATACCGGTCTATCACACTTATCCGGTGTTCGTGGCTTTGATGGCGGTGCCTCTATTAGGCGAGACGCTGGCCTGGCTGCATTGGCTGGCGATAGCCGTCATCGTCGGCGGCACAGTGGTGCTTTCGGCTCAGCGGGGGGCCGGCGGGGGTATTAAATGGCGGGGACGTCCGATCATGTTGCTGGTCACGGCAGCCCTACTGAGTGCTACCGCGGATGTATTGAGCAAGTATGCGCTAGGCGAGATCAGCTTCTGGAACATGTACTGGATAGGCTCGCTTTGCCTGGTGACTATGTATTTCGCTTTTTCGCTCCGGCCGGCGGTGATCCGGCAACTCCTGGCGCTACCCCAACGCGGCCGCACCGCGGTGCTGATAATGCTTAATGAAGCGCTGGCGATGGCAGGCATCCTGCTGGTGTTCAACGCAATGGCCTCCGGACCGGTATCGCTGGTCTCGGCCATTACGGGCAGCCGGCCGATTTTCGTCTTTTTCCTGGCTCTATTGATGAACCGATTGGTCCCCGGATTTTTACTGCGCACCGATACCGGACGAAGAGCGAATATGGTGCGACTGGCGGCCACCATGATGATCGCCTGCGGTATAGCTATAATATACCTTGCGTGATAAAATCCGAAGCATGAAATGCGGAATTCGAAACACGCCCGAATCCTCGAAGATTTCTCATTAGGAATCGATTCGATTTAAATATCCCGTTTAATCCGGAGTATTGGCAAGACCATAAGCACAGAGAGTGAATTGTATGAAGACCATCGGTCTCCTCGGCGGCATGAGCTGGAACTCCACGGCGGACTATTACCGTCTCATCAACGAAGGTGTCGCCCGCAGGTTGGGTGGTCTTCACTCAGCAAAAATCATTCTGCATAGTTTCGATTTTGATGAAATCGAACAGCTACAGAGCGGCGGGCTGTGGGCTGAGGCCGCGGTGAAACTGTCCGAAGCGGCAGGATCCCTGAAAAGCGCCGGCGCCGAATTCCTCGTTATCGCCACCAATACAATGCATAAAGTGGCTGACGAAGTGGAGTCGGCGAGCGGATTACCAATGCTTCATATCGCCGAGTCTGCAGGCGAAAGTGTCAAGAAAATGGGATTAAAGAAGGTTGGCTTACTAGGCACACGTTTTACGATGAGCGAAGGTTTCTATAGCAGCCGACTAACTGAAAAGTTCGGAATCGAGGTACTGGTACCTGATGCGAACGAGCAGCAGATTATCAACAGCATCATCTACGACGAACTCTGCCGCGGCTGTATCCAGGATGCTTCACGCTGGGCCTGCCAGTTGATTATCGAAAACCTGGTCAGCCGAGGCGCAGAAGGTATCGTCCTGGCCTGTACCGAGCTTCCACTGCTTATCAAACAGTCCGATGTGATGGTGCCGGTATTCGACACTTCCCGGTTGCACGTTACGGCGGCGGTGGCGCGGGCGCTGGCTTGACATCATCCGCTGAAAGTCCCAGAATATATTGTTGTCTTTAACGGCAACTCTTTTATTTGGACGCGGGAAGTAGGTGATTCTTTTTGACCGAAGTCAGACCGGAATATAATGAAACTTTCGAGGGGATGCTTAAGCGCTTCAACCGCAAAGTGCAGCTTGACGGCGTCATCCGCGAAGCACGGCGCCGCAGCCGTTTTGAAAAGCCGCTAACCCGCCGCAAACGCAAGGAAACGGCCACCCGCCGTGCCGCCATCAAAGCCGCCCGCAAAGCGGCGGGCAGGACCAGATAACTCTGCAACCTGCCTTTTCGATCAGTAATTGAAGACTCCGCCCAATGGGCGGAGTCTTTTTTAGCTTCTTCAGTTTTACTTTCGGAATCCAATTTTTATACCGATTTCGACAATTGCATCGATACGCCACTAGGTTTCGGAGTTTCGATCCTTGAGCCATTGCCGTTTCTGATTCAGACGCACCGCCTCATCGGTGGTACGATAAGTCGACAAAAAGTCCCGGGCAAAATCATCGTACCGGTCATCGATGACCGCCTGGCGGATCTCTGTCATCAGGCGCCGCATATAGTAAAGGTTGTGCAGTGTCGCCAGCCGGTAAGCCAGCAACTCTTTAGCCCGGAACAGGTGGTGCACATAACCCGCCGAGAAACGAGCGCAGGTATAACAGCCACAACCGGCATCGATCGGGTTCTTATCGCCTTCATACCGGGCGTTGGCGATATCGATACGCCCCTGCCGGGTGAATAACGCGCCGTTCCTGGCCACCCGCGTCGGCAGGGCCGAATCGAACATGTCGATGCCGGCGCCCACCGCCCGGACGATATCCTCCGGCGAGCCGACTCCCATGAGGTAACGCGGCTTGCCGGCCGGCAGGACGGAGGTAGTTTCGGCGGTGATCTCTATGGTCTGATCCTTACTCTCACCGATAGCCAAACCGCCGATGGCATAACCGGGGAAATCCTCCGCCACCAGCCCCTCCGCCGAGCGCCGCCGCAGATCGGCGTGCAAGCCGCCCTGCACGATGGGAAAAAGAGCCTGGTCATCCCGTGTCTTAGCTTTCAGGCATCTCAATGCCCAAGAGTGGGTCCTGGCGACCGCGGCGGCGATGACCTCCCGCGAACCTTCCACCGGCGGACACTCATCCAGCGCCATGATGATATCGGCACCGAACGATTCCTGGTATTTTACCGCCAGCTCCGGGCTGAAGAAATGCTCCGATCCGTCGATATGAGAGCGGAAAGTGACGCCCTCGTCGCTCATTTTGCGTAACGGCGACAACGAGAAAACCTGGTAACCGCCCGAATCGGTCAGCAGCACGCCGTCCCAACCCATGAATTTGTGAAGCCCGCCATAACTCTCGACCACTTTGGTACCCGGTCGCAGGTAGAGATGATAGTTATTGGCCAGGATCAAACCATATCCCATGTCCCTGACCTCATCCGGGGTCAGCGTCTTGATAGTAGCCTGAGAACCCACCGGCATGAAACACGGCGTTTCGACGCTGCCATGGAGGGTGTGCAGGTTACCCGCGCGGGTGGGTCCGGTTTTTACCAGATCAAAAGATATCGCCGTCATATTATCCTCAAAATAAATCCACCAGGTAACGCCTCAGGAGGTAGTGAATAACCGCCAGTAAAACAGCGAAAAGCAGCACGAACAGTATGGTCCCCCAACTCCACCCGGCGATAAAAAGACCGATCGATGTGGCCGCCGCGGGAGGGTGCTCCGTATTGGTCGCGGCCATCAGGAACATAGCCAGGGCAAAAGTTACGGCAAGGCCAAAGGCAGTCACCAGTGTCGAACCTTCAATTAAACCCGTTAATTGTCCGCTGAAGAGCAAATGACAGGCGGTGCCGGAAACCAGCCCAACCGCGTGACCGCCAATGAGTCGCCGCGGACGGGCGGTAATTGAATGTGGCATGGAAAAAACTATAAAGCCACTGGCGCCAAGCGCGGCGACGATGACTACCTGGGTCATCCGTTCCACCAGCAGGAGAACCAGGAAAAAGACCCCTAACCCAAGCAGACTCTGGATGATGTAAGGGCGGGGATTCTTTTTAAAATGGGGGTCGATCAACTCCATGAGCTCAAATCCCCGGAGGCCGGTTCTCATCCAGCCAGTCCTGAAGGATGACCGCCGCGGCGACGGCATCATCCCTCTCTTTGGAATAAAAACCCTTTTTCTTTTTGCGGTTGGCTTTCATGATCTCTTTGGCACCCGCGGTTGAAAATCGTTCGTCCTGGAAAAGGATCGGAGAGTCGGTCAGGGACGCCAGACGCTGGGCGAACTGCTGCACGCGTTCAGCCTGGGTGCCGACGACGCCGGTAAGCATACGCGGCAATCCGACGATCACCTTGCTTGCCCGGTGTTCGTCGATGAGTTTCACCACCGCCTCAGCGTCGGTGATCTCATCCCTGCGCTCCAATATGGTCAGCGGCCGCGCGATGATGCCCATCGGGTCGGAAAGCGAAACACCCACCCACTTATCGCCGACGTCCAGACCGATGACGCGCTCAAGCACGAAATACTACCTGATGAACTCACTGACCGCAGCCAGAGCGGTCTGAAGCTGTTCTTTGTCCCGGCCGCCGCCCTGAGCCAGGTTCGGCTTGCCACCACCGCCGCCCCCGGCGATCTGCGAGAGTCTCTTAATAATGTTACCGGCATGATAGCCCTTATCCACCATATCCGGGGTGACCGCGGCCAGGAATACCGGTTTGTCCGCCCAGACCGAGCCGAGGACGATCACCGCAGAACCGAGTTTTTCACGCAAAACGTCGGTCATATCCCGCAGGGTATCCATGTTGGCTTCGGCAACAGAAGCGACGAGGAGCTTGCCGCCCACAACGTCACGGGCGCTGCCGATTAGGGATAAAGCGTCTTTCTTCGCCAGGTCCCGCTGCAGACCGGTGATGGCACTTTTTTCAGCGTCGATCTCCGCCTGAAGATGCGCGATCTTCTCGTTAAACGACTTGAAATGATCCCGTAGGTAAGCCTCGGCGCCGCGGCCAGTGACCGCCTCGATACGGCGGAGTCCCGCGCCGACGCTGGACTCGCTCACAACCTTGAAAAGGCCGATCTCGCCGGTGGATTTGATGTGGGTGCCACCGCATAGCTCGGCGGAAACCGGTTTGTTAGCGCCGATGGACAGCACCCGCACTTTCTCGCCGTATTTTTCGCCGAAAAGCGCGGTTACGCCCTGTTTGAGCGCGTCCTGGTATCCGGTCTCGGTGGCGGACACCGGATGATTCTCCCGGATGCGCTCGTTGACCAGGTCTTCCACACGAACGATCTCCTCCGGGGAGACGCCTTTAAGATGGGAGAAATCGAATCGCAGCCTGTCAGGGGTGACGATCGATCCCCGCTGCTGCACGTGCTCCCCCAGCACGTCACGCAGGGCTGCCTGCAGCAGATGCGTGGCGGTGTGATTGCGGGCAATGTCATAGCGGCGGGGGCCGTTCACGCGGGACATGGCCTCGTCGCCCATGCGGATGATGCCGCGGCTGACATAGCCCTGGTGTACGGTTACGCCGGGACTCAACGGCATGGCGCTGGTCACGACAAAGGTATTATCGCCGACGGTGATCTCTCCGATATCGCCTACCTGGCCGCCCATCTCGGCGTAGAAGGCCGTTTTATCCAGGATAATGCCGCCCTGTTCGCCTTCACTGAGTGAATCGACCTGATCGTTGTTCTTAATCAAGCCGTCGACGGTGCCATACTGGGACAGGCGGTCATAGCCGGTAAAACAGGTGGCGCCGAAAACATGGCCGCCGTGGCTTTCCTTATCCAGTACGAACTTGGCCCCCGCCCTGGCCTTCTCCCTCTGGCGGGCCATCTCATAGTTGAAGCCCTCGGAATCGACCTCGAAGCCGTGTTGCGCGGCGATCTCCACGGTCAGGTCCAGCGGGAAACCGTAGGTATCGTACAGTTTGAACGCCTGCTCGCCGGTGACCTTGCGCCGCAGCCGGCTCTCATCCCCGGCCATCATGTCCTCCAGGAGTTGCATACCGGTGAACAGGGTCTCGGCAAAGCGGGATTCCTCCCGCGCAACCAGTTCGATGATGAAATCGCGGCGTGACGTAAGTTCGGGGTATACCTTGCCCATGTGCTCGATGACCGCCTCGATGAGGGGCACCATGAACGGCTGTTTCAACCCGATCATGCGCCCGAAGAGCGCCGCCCGGCGCAGCAGCCGCCGCAGCACGTAACCCCGGCCTTCGTTAGATGGGATGACGCCATCGGCGATGAGGAAGGTGATGCCGCGGGAATGCTCGGCGATGATGCGCATCGCCCGGTCGGTCTCCCCGTTCCCCCCGTATTTTTTGCCGGAGACCTCGGCGACCCTGCCGAGCAGGTAGTCGAAGCGATCGGTCTGATAGACGGTGGACTTGCCCTGCATGATGGCGGTGAGGCGTTCCAGCCCCATTCCGGTGTCGATGTTGGGGCGTGGCAGGGGGGTGCGGGCACCGGCGGTGTCCTGGTTGAACTGCATGAACACAAGGTTCCATATCTCGCAGAAGCGGCCGCATTTGCAGGCCGGACCGCAAGCCGGATCATCACAACCGGCTTCCTCACCGAAGTCGTAATGAATCTCGGAACAGGGGCCGCAGGGACCGGAATCACCGGCCGGGCCCCAGAAGTTGTCCTTTTCACCCAGGCGGACGATACGTTCAGCCGGCACACCCTTGTCCAGCCAGAATCGGATAGCCTCGTCGTCGTCCAGGTAGACAGTTACCCACAGGCGCTCTTTGGGTATCTTGAGCCGCTCGGTGACGAACTCCCAGGCAAAATCGATGGCTTCTTTCTTGAAATAATCCCCCACCGAGAAATTGCCCAGCATCTCGAAGAAGGTCAGGTGGGATGAATCCCCGACTGAATCTATATCCGTGGTGCGGAAACACTTCTGAGTGGTGGTCAGGCGAACCGCCGGCGGTTTTTCCCTGCCCAGGAAGTAGGGCTTGAACTGCACCATGCCCGCGGTGGTCAGCAGCAGTGTGGGGTCTCCGTGGGGGATCAGTGAAGCGGAGGGCATGATCTTGTGCCCTTTCTCCGCGAAATATTCGAGAAAAAGCTGGCGTAATTCGTCACCGGTCATGGGCATAATAGTTCAGCACCTGTCGAAGATTGATTTAAGATAAGATTGTAGGCGAGGGGTATGGGTATGTCAATTTAACCGGAAGCTGTCAGCTTTCGGCAACGGTCCAGCGACCGATAAGGGAAAGGGGGATTTCGATTCAACGGCGCTTCATTCTGCTTGTTGTGGCATTGGATTGCTTCGGCGTAGCCCTTCGACAAGCTCAGGACAGGCCTCGCAATGACTGGTTGTTGGGAAAGGATTGGAATCGTGCCGGGTTATTTCCCCTTCGCCGCCCAGGCAACGTTTGCCTTCAGCCAGCCTTCCGGATTGCCGGTATCGTACCGGGTGCCTTCGAACTCACAGGCGTACACGGGTTGGGTTTCCAGGATGATGCGGATGGCATCGGTGAGCTGGATCTCTCCACCCTTGCCCGGTTTGGTGGCGGCGATGGCGTCGAAGATCTCCGGCATGAGGATGTAGCGGCCGACGATGCCCAGGTTGGAGGGCGCGTCCTCCGATTTCGGCTTCTCCACCAGGTCCTTTACTTTATACACGCCCGGCGCCACTGTTTCGGCGTCGATGATGCCGTAGCGGCAGGTGTGTTCTGGCAAGCACTTCTCCACCAGGAGGATATTGCCGGGATGCTTTTTGTAAACTTCCAGCATCTGCTTCAGGACCGGCACCTCGGAATCGACGATGTCGTCGGGCAGTATCACGGCAAAGGGTTCATCGCCGACCGCATCCTTTGCCGTGCCCACGGCGTGCCCCAGTCCGAGCGGCGCCGACTGATAGACGCTGCTGAAGTGCGCCATCTTAGGCAGGGCGCGGATCTGACGTAGGTTGGCCGCATCCCCCTTGGCTACCAGAAAGGTTTCCAGCGCGGGGGCCGGGGTAAAGTAATCGACGATGGCCTCCTTGCCGCGGGCGATGATGAAGACGATATCTTTAATGCCGGAAGAAGTGATCTCCTCCACGTTGTAATGGATAAGAGGCTTGGACAGCAGCGGCAGCATCTCCTTGGGTACGCTTTTGGTGATAGGTAAAAAGCGGGTGCCCGCGCCTGCGGCCACGATGACAGCTTTCTTCACATGTGTCACAGATTCAATTCCTCCCTGGCGTATAACGCGGCGCCGATGGCCCCGGCCTCAACGCCCAGGGCAGCCGGGACAATCTTCACCCGCCCCGCCGGCAGTTTGAAGGCGTGTTCGGCGACGAAACGGCGCACCGGTTCAAACAGCATGTCCCCGGTCTGACTGACGCCGCCGCCGATGACGATCATCTCCGGGTTAAAAATGTTCACAATGTTGGCGACGCCGATGCCCAGGCGGCGCATGGCTTCATTGAAAACTTCCCGGGCCAGATCGTCGCCATCCGACGCGGCTCCGGCGACATCCTCCGCGGTCAATACATCGTTCTCGAGGAGTATCCGGCCCAAGCTGGACCGCCGGCCTTCACTAAGTAACCTCGTGGCTTCACGGGCGATGGCGGTGCCGGAGGCGTTCTGCTCCAGGCAGCCGAAAGAGCCGCAGGTGTCAGGGGGACCGTTCATGTCGATCGTGGTATGACCGAATTCCCCGGCGGAACCATCGGCGCCCTGGTACAGCTTACCGTCGATGATGATGCCGCCGCCGACGCCGGTGGAGACGGTGAGAAAGATCATGTGACGCGTGCCCCGCCCGGCGCCCAGCCGGTGTTCGGCCAGCGCCGCGGAACTGGCGTCGTTGATCATCACGGCCGGAAGATGATAGCGTTCGGCCAGCATGTCCCGCAGCGAGGTATGATTGGTGGCGGTCAGGTTGGGGGAATTGGTGACGACGCCGCGCTTGAGATCGATCGCCCCGGCGACGGCGAGGGCTACCGCGACGGGGGGTTCGGCCGCAGCACCGAGCACCTCGTCGAGGGCGCCGCACAGGCGGCCCAATATAGCATCGAGGCTGCCGGCGCCTTCGGACTCCCTTTTGACCCGATGCCGGAGACAGCCGTCCGGCCCCACGGTCCCGGCCAGCACCTTGGTGCCGCCCAGATCCGCGACCAGAACCGTCCCGCTTTTATTCATATCTGAAATTATAAGACCCGGCAGGACAGGGCGCAACCGGGTGTATCATCATCTGAGGCAGAGGTCGAGTCCATTGTATTTCAAACCCACCAGCCGCCACTTAACTCAAAGAAAAAAAGAGAGGAGGCCGAATGGCCTCCTCTCTTTTATCCAAACACCAGGATAAGCTAGTAGTCCGTTCCCTGGATATAACTCCTTAGAGTAGCTGGATCGGACTCTATCCAATCCGGCCTCATCATCTCGTTGTCCTCGTGGTCGGTGATGTGGCAGTGCCAGACGTAAACACCGTTGCCTTCGTTTGGGGTGAAGTCGAAAGCGCCTACACCCCCGGCGGGTATATCCTGCGGCGCCCAGCGGGTGACGATTCGGGTCACCTCTCCCGGGTTCATGATAACCGTGTCCTTCCAGCCAGCCTCATGGGCCAGCGGCGGCAACGGTACACCGAGAAGATACGGAGCAACGTCGGGATTACCACCCAGTATCCAGTTTCCATTGATATCAACCCCCGAAGCCGGGTCGGAACCATCATACGGCAACGGCGGCCCGTATCCGGGCATGAACATACCGCCGGGGAAGCTCATGTCATAGGCAGCCATGAAGGCGGCCATATCGAAAGGCTGCCGGTTGATGAGCTGGAACTGAATGGCATGGAGGTGGATGGGGTGGGAGTCCATGGTCAGGTTGGCTATCTCCCAAACCTCGGTATCGCCCTCGACGGGCAGCTCGGTGAGGTAGTTGGTAAAAGGCGCAGGCCCAACCGGGGTAGAGCCGGGTATGGGTGTCATATCCATTCTATGACCGCCCCACTTAGAGTTGTTGACCAACGCCTCAAGCGGCCCGCCGGCACCGACAATCTCGTTCAGGGTCATGAAGCGTGTCTTGGAAGGAATCACGTTCAAGGTGCCGGTTGCCGGGTTAGCCAGTCGTACCATCGGTGGACGCAGGGGGATTGCGCTGGCCGGATCGTAGCTGTTGTCCGCAGCTGCCCCAGCCGGAGCTACCACGCGGAATTGCATGATGCGACCGGTGGTGCTGGCTTTAGGATTGCCTTCCACAGTGGGAGCGGTGTTACGAAGGATCAAGTTTGTACCTGGCGCCACTCCCGCAAAGTCGATGATGACCTCGTAGCGCTCTCCCGGCTTTATCGGTAGGCTCTTGGCAAGCCCTGCCATCACCTGCTGGCCGGTAGCGTTGGGATTTATCTCCACAGGAACATCTAGATAGCCACCATCAGTAGCGATAACCCACATCCGAGGGCCTTTAATTCCTGAAGCCGAATCCTGGAGATACATATCGTACATCCGCGAGTTCGAACCATTTACGATGTAGAAGCGGTAACGCCTCGGCTCAACCTCAAGGTACGGCCAGACCTTGCCATTGACGATGATGGTGTCACCGACGAACTCAGGTACCCAGAATGGGTGCTCAGGATTGACGCCAACAGTGGGGAAGAAGAGCTGACCATTGGTATCGAACATCCGGTCCTGGATCACGAGCGGGATCAGGAAGTTGTCAGTATCGCTAACCGTATTGCCTAAACCTGTCGTGTCCAATCCCACCGGGGTCAGGCCGTTGGGTAGTGCCAGCCCGGTATCTATAAGGGCGTAAGCACCGGCAAGACCGCCAAAAGTGGCGTTGAGCCGCGTGCCACCGAGCAGGTGGTCATGGAACCACAACGGCGCCGCTTCCTGTGTGTTGGGATAACGGAAGACACACTCGTTGGCAGCTGCCGCCACGCCGGGATGTGTGTAGTACGCCGGACCGTGGTTCATTGTGATTGGAAGGGTGCCGGGAATATCACTGGCGAACCATTGCTCCGGTCCTCCGTCTATGAGCGCTGGCACCTCACCTCCATGAAGATGGGGAACCGTCAGTACCGGTCCCATGTAATGGGTATTAGCGTCGGCACCTATTGGCATCCCCATATTGAAAGCCTGGTGGAAGGCCGAATGCAGCGTCTGATCTGTCCAATCATGCCAGGCGATGGTGTTCGCATCGGCATAGAGATTGTTGACATAGCGTACCTGGGTTGGGACGCCTCGTTTGGCTACTATAACCGGGCCGACATTGGTATCCACTGCCGCCCCAGGCGCCCCTGTCGGACCGACGCGGTAGCCGAAAGTCCAGGTGCCATCATATGGCTGGCCGTTGGCAGGGACGAATGTAGACGGCATAATATTCGCTCTGAAAGTGTGCTGGTTCAGAACGACTTCACCGGTATCCGCGAGCACAGTTTCCATAGTGCCACCGGCGATACTCAAGCGTGGCAGCGGATCTACAAACTGAGGGATTTTATTGCTCTTCAGCTGGACCTGGCCGGCGGGTTGGGGCTTGGCAGCGAAGAGGGCGACTCCTCTCATCAACGTACTTTCAGCCAGCAGCAAGCCTCCGGCCCCTGCCGCAGTGATGCCAGCCCTTCTCATGAATTCCCTTCTACTAACACCTGTTTGTTGGTTTAACATTTACTCCTCCTTTATTTGATTGCTTCGTAATGGAATGATTATTTTTTTAGTATTCTCCCTTCCAGCGTTCGGAATTCTCCAGTTGCTTTCTTTGCTTTGTTCCATGGAACCAGTACTATTGGCTAAATTATCCCCCCATCTTTTCGGTACTGGTATCCGTACGACTACGTATTTCACCTGATGCTTTACACCTAAATTGTTGATGCTAAGGTTCGTAGTTACACTGAACTGAACTGAGCTCACGAAACCCTGTTTATAATCATTGACTTTCAGGAATTAAGATCATTTAGATAGCGGTTTACCCCTCATTTGACCCACCTAAATATGAGGGATATATTGGTTCTTATAGAATCAAGAGCGGGAGAAAATCATGCTAACCGAATTCAACATGCCGACCAAAGTGATCTTCGGGGAAGGATCTTTCAACCGCCTCGGGGATGAAGCCCGCGTCCTGGGACGCCGGGCTATCATCGTCTCGGGTCAGAAGAACATGCGCCGCCTGGGTATCCTGGATAAGGCCGCGGATATGCTGGAGCGGGCCGGGATGCAGGCGTTTCTTTTCGACAAGATCGAACCCAACCCCCGCGCCGCCACCATCGATGAAGGAGCCGCATTGGTCCGGAAGGAGCATATCGACCTGGTCATCGCGTTTGGCGGCGGCAGCGCCATGGATGCCGCCAAGGGTATTGCCCTGGCCGCCACGGGGGATCTGCCCGTCTGGCATTATCTCACCACCCGCGACAACCCCTCCGGTAAGGTGCCGCCGCTGATGATGGTGCCGACCGTGGCCGCCTCCGGCTCCGAGGTGAATTCCGGGGCGGTCATAACCGAATGGCACAGCCATGAGAAGCGCGTCCTGTCCCGCCCGTCACTGCAACCCAAAACCGCAATTATCGACCCGGAACTGACGATGAGCCTGCCGGCTGGTCCCACACTGGCAGGCGGAGTAGATATCTTCTGCCACGCGCTGGAACCCTATATCACCGCCGCCAATCCGGAAGATCTCAACGACGGCTGGCGGGAGGCCATGATGCGCAGCGTGGTCACGTATCTGCCGGTGCTCCGGGATAATCTGCACAATGTCGAGGCCCGCCGCGCCCTGGCCTGGGCTTCCACCATGGCCTGTTCCGCCTTTTCCTCCCTGGGTGGCGGCGACGGCTCCATGACACTGCATGGCATCGAGCACCCCCTATCCGGGCTGTACGATATCACCCACGGCGACGGTTTGGCGGCGATGCTGCCAGCCTGGCTGGCGGACGTTGCCCGCGCCAGAGCGGACCGTGTCCAGCTGCTCGGCGAGCGGGTCTTCGGCGCCGGAGACGGACAAAAAGCCGTCGAGGACTGGCTGAAGAGCGTCGGTATGAGGCTGCGGCTGGAGGGGCTGGGGGTGGACAGGGACAAGATACCTGAACTGGCCCGCCTGGCGCCCGTGTCCTCGCCGTGGATCGTCAATAATCCGACGCCGCTGGAGCAGCATGATCTTCAGCGGTTGTACCGGATGGCGTGGTAGGACAGAGGGGGAGCAAGACAGAAATCTCTCTTCCAAACAACTGTCTCTTCTGTCCTATCCCTTCTCGCCCCTTTAATTATCAGAGTCTTCATCCGCCTATTTTTAGGGAATTCATCTAGTTAAATTAAGGGCAGTCCGCATGAAAAAATACGTATTTCCCCTAATATTCTCAAAATCACCGCATGCTGATAATGTTGTCAGGGAATAGCCCACAAAGGGCGATTTTTATTAACCGGAGAAAATACAAGAGTGATGCCGAAACTAAAATTCCCTGGATCCCCCAAACTCAAGAGGATCACTTACTCAGTGACAGCCGCCGTGGTTATTATCGTGTTGACCGTCGGCTCGAGCCTGTACGCCAAGAGTGTCCTCAACCCCAACGAACTGACCCATTTCTTCGTGCCCTTCCCAGCCGGGCGGATCATCAGGCCGCAGGTGCTCCCCAAGCCCGATGGTACTACGGTTTTCGTGCGTCCGGTAACCGTGTACGTCAACGAGCGGGGCATCCTGAAGCGCTGGCTGAACGGAAGCATCGAGGGGCTGTCCACCCATTGGCTGATCAACCTGGACGACAAGCCGCATCGCATCGGTCTTAAGTTCACCAGTGACAGTGTTGAAATCGATTGGGATGTCCATGCCGGGATCCCCTGGGACCCTGCGACGCAGACCTTCCTTGAGCCGGTTGCCCCCGGCGAGCAAGTGCCGGAACTGGGTGTCGACTGGTTCTTCCATTTTCCCAAGGAGATCCAAGCCCAAGACATCTGGTACCAAGGCAGCTTGGAGGTCTTCGATGCCGACACCGGAGAGACGCTGACCACCATTCCCATCAAATTCGAAGTGAGGACGGCTGATGAAACGAATAATAGCGGCCATTAAGAAACACCCCTGGCGCTACGTGGCCATGGCTGCTGGCTTTGCCTTATTCGTCTACCCGGCGGCCTTCCTGATCCGTGCCGCTTTTTGGGCTCAGGGTTCAACGGCTATGCCCGACCTGCACAAAGCCTGCTTCCGCATGCCCTTCGACTGGCTGGTGGCTGGCAATGTCACCAATTTCGTCGACCGGCCGTTCTTGATCGGCTTCCTCGGCGTTGTCCTGGTGGGGGCGTTCTTCTTTGGCCCACTATTCTGCGGCTGGCTATGCCCGGTGGGCACCACTAGTGAATTGGCTTCCAGGACGACGCCCAAGAAGGTCAAGATCAACCTGACCCGCAAGGTCAATCCGACAGCTATCCGTTACGGCTTCCTGGCCGCTTTTGTCGCCGTGGCCGCCGGTGCGGCTTTCATCCCCGATTCGGCCTTGGCCAGCATCTGCTGCCGCTACTGCGCCTCGGCGCAGCTCCAGACTCTGGTGAACGGTATCTTCGATCCGTCCAGCCTGGCTTACTTTCATTCTGGTGGCATCATGGTCATCGGCGGCTGGTTGTTTTTGGGTGGGTTATTCTGGAAAGGTGGGCGCGGTTGGTGCCTCTATGGTTGCCCGCTGGGGGCCATCTCCAACATCTCCCACTCGATCGGTGCCAAGATGGGTTTCACCTACAAGATCAAGCACGACACCTCCAAGTGCGTCGAATGCGGCAAGTGCGAGGAAGTCTGCCCGACCTGGGCGATAAACCGCGAGTCCGGACAACCAGCAGTCAACCGCCACACCTGCAACACCTGCCTGGAGTGCGTCAAGGAATGTCCCACCGGCTCCTACAAGTACACCAGGGGTTCATAAAATGAAAACACCTACTGAAATTAAAAACCATTTGAAGCACCACGCGACCAGCATCACCGTATTCTCCTACGCCTTTGGAGTGGGGGCGGTGCTGCCAGCAGCGCTTTCCCGCTGCGGCGCCAACTGCCTGGCTTGCGGATCTTGCGGCTTAGCGCTGGGGGTGGTGCCATTGGTGGTCTACTTCTCCCGCAAGAAGAAGCCGGACCAAGGTGATAAAATTGAGGCAGGGAGTGTACCAAACCTGAATGAGAAATCTGTTAGTTAGGGTACTGACGGCCATATTGGTATTGGCGGCCGTTTCGGGTACCGCCGCCTGCGACGATAAATTTGCCACCGATGAGGTGAACATCGCCGTCTCGCCGAGGGCGATTTCGGACGCCGACACCGGCGACTTGTCCGCTGAGGCAACCTACATCATCCGCTGCGCTTCGGCGGAGTTCTTTGACGGCAGACTCAACATCGAGACAACCAAGGACATCAAGATGAAGCCGGCCTATCTGCTGTTCGTGTTGCCGGGCGGCGCCGAAAACTCCCGGCTGGTGCTGGCTCCGGTGTCAGGCGAGGAAATCAACTACAACTTCAACCAGGCGGCTGGTTATAGCGCCGGCCGTTCAGCCATCGACGGAGTTATAGCGAGCTACGGCATCACCTATCCAAACTGGCTGGCCGGAGCGATGGGCAGTGGCAATTTCCCCTGCTGCGAATAATATCAACCATATAAGGTATTTTTACGGTTCGAGACCAACCTATTTCAACAGTGTGACGAGCAGTGAGGACACGGAATGCCGTGTCTATACACCTTATACGGCCGTCGTACCGCATAGCAGCGTGGCATTAATGAATATGGGGATTTAGGTGAGATACACCTTGACCCTAGTGATATAATCAACACAAATGAATATTGCAAAAAGTAACAAATTTGAGAAAAGTCCGACTAAAGGCGAACTTGAATCTCTTCTCATCGTGAATATTCTGGCCAGTTTCGGATTTATCGCAATTATTGCCCTGAGTGGTGACTACAAGGCAACTGCGTTCTGGATCGCTGCGGTATTAGTAACGGGAATCGCATACGCGATAAGCTATGTACCCGATCGGCTAAAGTTGTTGCGGTATACTCTCATCGCAGCGGGGTTTTTTGCCCCCGGTGCCATCGGTCCAATTCTTCAAACCGAACAGAGCTACAGCGCTGCCGGTCTCGTCTTCCTGATGGCGCTTTTCTGGCTGCCGCTCATCAAAGGCTTGCGCCATCGCGCTACACCCACCACCTGAACTGGGGAGGTGTTCGATTCCGGTCGATTCCTGGCTTTACCCTTCACCAGTACTATTTCAACTATCCTCCAGGCGCGTAGTATTATGTGTGTTATGACAAAGTGGTCGAAAAAGCTTCTCGTTGCCTGTTCCGCCGTTGTCCTGTTATTGGCGCCCGCGGCCTGCGGTCCCCGGGATACAACCGGACCTACCCTGCTCGGCGGTGCGTGGGATGATCTCAGCGTCTATGAGGCCGGGCTGGTTCCCGGCGAACGTGCGGCTCTCGAAACGTTGCCGGGAGCCAGTATCTATCACATTGACCTGACCCTGGCCGCCGACCTGTTGTCCCTGGAAGGGAAAGAACAGGTCCGCTACACCAACCGCGAGACCGTGTCCCTTAACGATATATATTTTCAGCTTTTCCCCAACGTCAACGGCGGCAGCAGCACCATCACTGATCTCAAGGTGGATGGCAAAGAAGCGGAATTCAGCCAGATCCCCGGCTTCCGGGACTTCAGGGTGAGCCTGCCCAAGCCGCTGGCTCCCGGTGAGGTTGTAACCCTGGAACTGGTGTTCACCGTTGTCATCCCGGCTTCACCGGCGGCCAGTTCTGGACTGTTCGCCTTCTACAACGATATCCTGTCGCTGGATACGGTCTATCCGGTCATACCGGTGTACGACCAGACCGGCTGGCGACTGAACCCGCCCCCGCCCTACGGCGACAAGACTTTCCTGGATGCCTCTTTTTACCGGGTGCGCGTCAACGCGCCGCAAGACCTGACGCTTATCGCCTCCGGCTACGAAGTGGAACGGGAAGTGAATAACGGGACGCAGACCGTCACCTTCGCGGCCGGTCCGTCGCGGGATTTCTACCTTGGCGGTAGCGGCAGTTTCCAAAAGCTTACCGGCACCGTCGGAGGTACCACCGTCAACAGCTACTTCCTATCGGAACTGAATGAAGGCGCAAAGCTTTCGCTCGATGTCACCCGTGACGCGCTGGAAAGTTTCAACGCGCGGCTGGGAACATACCCATATACCGAGCTGGATATCCTGCCCCTGGCGCTCCAGGGCGGCGGCATCGGTATGGAGTACCCCGGGGTGTTCGGCATCTCCATGGGCATCTACAACCTGGACCTGGTACTGGAGACGACGGTGGCCCATGAGACGGGGCACCAGTGGTTCTATAACGCCGTCGGCAACGACCAGATCAACCAGCCCTGGATAGATGAGTCTCTCACCCAATACGTCACCGGGTTATATTTCCTGGACGTTTACGGCGACCCGGGCTGGGAATACTCTACCGGGGACTGGCAGAACCGCTGGGACCGGGTGGGCGCGGCAGATATACCCATCGGTATGCCGGCAGCCTACTACTCCAGCCTGGAATACGGAGCCATCGTCTATTCCCGCGGCCCGCTGTTCTTCGTCGAACTGGCTGAAACGCTCGGCCTGTCATTCGATTCCTACCTGCGCAAGTATTACCAGGAACACAAGTGGGAGATCGTCACTACCGACGGTTTCCAGGACTGGTTCGAAGACATTTCCAGTCAGAACCTCGACGCGCTGTTCGAGGAGTGGGTGCTACCCTGATCCCTCCCGGTTTGAACTGACGCCATTCAGCCGTAACCTGGTAGCCAAGCTTCCCCAATCCGTCCCGCATTGCCCCGCCCTGCCCCAAAATGCTATAATCTTATAGCTATAAAAGCATGATTTACGAACAATTATCTCACCCGACGCCCCACCAAGGGATCCCTGCCCGCAGGGATCAGGGACAAACCCCGATAGATTTCGTATTAAGGTAAAACTATGGTTGAAGAAACACTCCTAAACGGCGCGTCCAAGGGCTCCTCCAGCTACACCGCCGAAGATATCCAGGTGCTCGGCGGCCGTGAGGCGGTTAGAAAGCGCCCCGGCATGTATATCGGCTCCACGGATTACCGCGGCCTCCACCACCTGGTGTACGAGGTCGTCTATAACTCCGTCGATGAGGCCATGGCCGGCTACTGCGACAAGATCAACGTCATCATCCACGGCGACGAGTCCATCTCGGTCGAGGACAACGGCCGCGGCATCCCGGTGGACATCCAGAAGAACACCGGCGTTTCGGCGCTGGAAACGGTGATGACGGTGCTGCACGCCGGCGCCAAGTTCGGCGGCAAAACCTACCAGGTCTCCGGCGGCCTTCACGGCGTCGGCGCCTCCGTGGTCAACGCCCTGTCGGAATGGCTCTCAGTGGAAGTCCGCCGGGACGCCAAGCTCTACCGCCAGTCCTATAAAGAAGGCATACCGGATGCGCCCATCGCCATCGTCGGTGAATCCTGCGGCACCGGAACGACCACCACCTTCAAGTTCGATCCCAAGATCTTCGGCGACTCGTCCTACGATTACAAGACACTGGCCGAGCGGATCCGGGAGATCGCCTATCTCAACAAGGGGCTGGAGATATCCATCATCGACCGCCGCACCGACGCGGAGCAGACCTATTACTTCGAGGGTGGCATCACCGGCTTCGTGCGGCACCTGAACCACAACCGCGTCACCATCCACAAGCTGCCCATCGCCATCTACAAGAAATTCGACACCTCCATCGTCGAGGTCGCTCTGCAATATAACGACGGTTACACGGAGACCAACTTCGCCTTCGCCAACTGCATCAATACCCAGGACGGCGGCACCCACCTGACCGGCTTCCGCTCCGCCATGACCCGCGTCATCAACGATTACGCCTACAAAAACAAGCTGGTCAAGGACTCCGACCCCAACATCATGGGCGACGATGCCCGCGAAGGTCTGGTCAGCATCGTCTCGGTCAAGCTGCCGGAGCCTCAGTTCGAGGGTCAGACCAAGGGCAAGCTGGGCAATGCCGAGATGAAAAGCCTGGTGGAAAGCGCCGTCGTCGATCAACTGGCGCTGTACTTCGAAGAGCACCCCGACGAGGCCAGGAAGATCATCGACAAGGTCCTGATGTCCGCCCGCGCCCGCGACGCGGCGCGCAAGGCCAGGGACCTCATCATCAAGAAGAACTCCCTCGACGGCGGCGCGCTGCCGGGCAAGCTGGCGGAGTGCTCCGAGAAAGAGCCTTCCCTGTGCGAGTTGTTCCTGGTCGAGGGTGATTCCGCCGGCGGCTCGGCCAAGCAGGGCCGCAACCGCCGCTTCCAGGCCATCCTGCCCCTGCGCGGTAAGATCCTGAACGTGGAGAAAGCCGCTCCGGACAAGATGCTGTCACACGAGGAAATCAGGGCCATCATCACCGCCCTCGGCGCCGGCATCGACGATGATTTCGATCACGGCAGGCTGCGTTATCACCGCGTGGTGCTGATGACCGATGCCGACGTGGACGGTTCCCATATCAGAACGTTGCTTTTAACCTTCTTCTTCCGCCACATGGCTAAGCTCATCGCAGCCGGCGGGCTCTATATCGCCCAGCCGCCGCTCTACCGCATCAAGCAGGGCCAAAACGAGCGCTGGGTCTATTCCGACGCCGAAAAAGATGAGACGCTCAGGGAATTCAAGGGCAAGAACGTGGACGTCCAGCGCTACAAAGGTCTCGGTGAAATGTCCGCCGAACAACTGTGGAGCACCACCATGAATCCCGCCACCCGCACCCTGCTGGTGGTGGAGGTGGAGGATGCCGCCCGCGCCGACGGCACCTTCAACCTGCTCATGGGCGACGAGGTTCCGCCGCGCAAGGCCTTTATCCAGGCTCACGCGCAGCAGGTTAAGAACCTCGATATATAATAGTCGAAATCAGTTTTTTCGGAGAAAAGGGGCTGAATCAGCCCCTTTTCTGTTTTACAATTATCGATCGGTTGTTGATTAAGAAGCTGGTAGTCCATCGATAGCTGACAGGCGGCAACCCTTTACGCTATACTTGAACCAATCATCTTTATGGTAAATCGATGGAAGTAACCGCACTACTCGACGCCTGCGCCCGCTACCTGCCTCCGGACAAGATCGAACTGATCGAGGCGGCTTACCGGTTTGCGGAAGAAGCCCACCGAGGTCAGGTCCGCAAGAGCGGTGAACCGTTCATCGAGCATCCTTTGTCCGTGGCCCTGGTGCTGGCCGAACTTCAGCTCGATACCACCGCAATCAAGGCGGCGCTCCTGCACGATGTCCCTGAAGACTCCACCGTCACCCTGGCCGACATCGAAGAGCGGTTCGGTAAGGAAGTGGCCAAACTGGTAGACGGAGTCACCAAGCTGGCCAAACTTTCCCTGGCGGCCCCCGGCGAAACCCGTTTTTCCGGCAATACCACCTATGAGCGCCAGGCGGAAAACCTGCGCAAGATGCTGGTGGCCATGGCCGAGGACCTCCGGGTGGTCTTCATCAAGCTGGCCGACCGCCTGCACAACATGCGCACCCTGGAGGCTATGTCGCCGGACAAGCAGAAGGATATCGCCCGGGAGACGCTGGAGATCTACGCCCCCCTGGCCCACCGCCTCGGTATCTGGGAGATCAAGTGGCAGCTGGAGGACCTGGCTTTCCGCTTCCTGGAGCCGCAGCATTATAAATCCCTAGCCCGTCTGATCGCCGGCAAGCGCGCCCAGCGCGAGGAGTTCATCGCCAAGGTCATCGACATCCTTCGCGCTGAGTTCGAGAGCGCCGGCATCCGCCCTGAGATCACCGGCCGAGCCAAGCATATCTATTCATTGCACCAGAAGGCGGAAAAATACGCCTCCCACGGCCGCCATTTCGACGAGATCTACGACCTGCTGGCCATCCGCGTCCTGGTCAACAACGTCCACGAGTGTTACACCGCCCTGGGGACCGTCCACAACCTGTGGCACCCCATCCCCGGCTCCTTCGACGATTATATCGCCAACCCCAAGCCCAACGGATATCAGTCATTACACACCGCCGTGCTGTCGCTCTCCGGCACGCCGCTGGAGATCCAGATCCGCACCTACGACATGCACCGGCTGGCGGAATACGGCGTTGCCGCCCACTGGCGTTACAAGGAAGGCGAACGCATCGTCGACCGGTCCGAGGACCGCATCTCCTGGCTGAGGCAGCTGGTGGACTGGCACCGGGACCTTTCCGGCGCCGAGGAATTCCTGGAATCGGTCAAGACCGACATCTTCAACGATCAGGTCTTCGTCTTCACCCCCGGCGGCGAGATCAAGGACCTGCCCAAGGGAGCCACGCCGCTGGACTTCGCCTACCGGGTGCACACGGAACTGGGGCATCGCTGCGTCGGCGCCAAGGTCAACGGCAAGCTGGTCGGCCTGGACTACCAGCTCAAAAACGGCGAGGTGGTGGAGATCGTCACCACCAAGAAGGACAAAGGGCCGTCCCGGGACTGGCTGAACGCCAACCTGGGCTACGTCAAGACCTCCCACGCCATCACCAAGATCCGCCAGTGGTTCAAGAAAGAGGAACGGGCGGAGAACATCGACAAGGGCCGCGAACTGCTGGAAAAAGAATTCCGGCATGTCGCCATCAAGATACCGGAACTCAAGTCACTGGCCCACCAGCACGGCTACGAGAACACCGACGATTTCCTGGCCGCCATCGGTTACGGCGGCTTGTCGGCGCACACCGTCGCCATGACCCAGGCCACGCTGGCCGAGGGTCCCCGCCCCACGGCGCCGGAAACCGCCTTCGTGCCTTCGATCACCGCCCCGACCAAACCCGACGCCGCCGGCGTATCGGTCATGGGCCTGGGCGACATCCTGACCAAGATGGCCGGCTGCTGCCAGCCGCTGCCGGGCGATGACATAGTAGGCTTTGTGACCCGCTCCCAGGGCGTGACCATCCACCGCGCGGACTGCCACAACGTCGCCCGGGAGGACGAACCGGAGCGCCTCATCCGCGTGGCCTGGGGCCACCAGGACCGGCTCTATCCCGCCAAGCTACAGGTGCAGTCCTGGGACCGGGTAGGCCTGGTGCGCGACATCTCCACCCTCATCGCCGACGAGAAGGTCAACATCACCAACATGAACGTCACGGAAAGCCCGGACCGGGTGACCACCATCGTGCTTAACATCGAGACCAAGGGTCTTTCCCAACTGGCGCGACTCATCTCCAAGATGGAGGGGGTCAAGGGAGTTACATCCGTCAACCGGCTGGGGGAAGATGTTAGTTCGCCGAAGGGGAAGCACTAGGGACGAAGCACTAAATTCGAATATCTAAACAAATTCAAATATCTAAAGTCCCAATTCAAATTTCCAATAGGGTGGCGAATCGGCGCCCGTTCGGTTTTTCCAGGTATAATGGGCGTGCTGGCGGGCGGGTCTGAGACCCGCGCCCTACGACGGGGACGAATACTACCAAGACGGAATCAGCGGCCAGTTTTGAACCTTTGGTATTTGGTCATTGGATATTGTTTAGGATTTCGATATTCGGATTTCGGATTTGGATGGGTGGCATGGCTGGGCAGTGATGCTATAATGGTACGGTCATCAACTCACGACAGGCAGGTATAAATGGACTGGGGCATACTTTTTGACGACTTCACAGCATGGATGGGCGATCACGGCCTGACGATACTTCTCATCACCGCCGGCTCACTGTTCTTTTACAATATCGTCAAGGTTTTCGTCACCCGCGTCGTTCAGCGCTACATAGATTTCCGCAAGCGCTCCCACCATGACAAGGAAGAAGACGTCCGCCGCGTCAAGACACTCACCGGCATGGTGGTCGGCACCCTCGGCGCGGTGATAACAGCCATGGCCGTCTTCATGATATTGTCCGAGTTGAGCGTCAACATCGGGCCGCTGATCGCTTCCGCCGGCGTCGCGGGCGTCGCTATCGGCTTCGGCGCTCAGAGCCTGATCAAGGACGCCCTGAACGGCTTATTCATCGTGCTGGAAGACCAGTTCAATAACGGAGACATCGTCAAGATGGCCGGCATCTCCGGCCTGGTGGAAGACTTCAACCTGCGCCGCACCGTCCTGCGGGACTTGGACGGCATCGTGCATATCGTTCCCAACGGCCAGATTCTGACCGTTTCCAATTACACCCGCGAATGGGCCCGGGTCAACCTGAACGTGCCGGTAGCCTACTCCACGGACCTCGACAAGGCCATTGCCGTCATCAACCGGGTTGGCCTCGAACTGTCCAAAGCCAATGAGTTCTGCCCCATGATCATCAGCGCACCACAGGTTTTGCGGGTGGACAAGTTCGCCGATTCCGGCATCGAGATCAAGATACTGGGCGACGTCAAGCCGATGAAGCAGTGGCAGGTGACCGGCGAACTTCGCCGCCGCCTCAAGTACGCTTTCGATGCAGAAGGCATCGAGATCCCCTTCCCGCACACCAAGCTGTTCTTCGACAACGCCCAGATGGAAAAATATGCCGCTCTGGCCCGCCTGGCGGATATCGCCGCCGTCGCTAAGGAGCAAGACGCCGCCCCAGGACCCGCACCGAAGCATCCGGCCGAAGACGAGAAGCTGCCGCCGCAGGGGTAGGGCGAGTTACCGGTTAATAGTTGATAGTTGCCAGTTGCGGGTTCTGTTTATTGGTTGTTTTATAAGGAATTGGATCATCCACTGGCGGGCATCCGGGAAAATCCCCCTCAGTCCCCCTTTCGCGAAAGGGGGAGGCTAAATACGGCTAGAATGCCAGACTCAGGTTTAGGCTCGTGGTTTGGAGTTTCTGGTATTCGGTCCTTTGAGTTTATTTAGTATTTAGATATCAGGATTTAGTATTTGGGGGCGTGGCGGGGCGGGTGGTGTGGAAGTCATGTTCTGGTCCCCCGGGCGATGCGGGGGCGGTGGGCTCGGGCGGCGGTGCAGGCGAGGACGAGGCTGATCAGGTAGTCGTCGTGGCCGCGGGCGGGATCCACGCAGAAGTTCATTATCCGGTTACCCCTGAATTCCACCGAGGCGTTCTCCAGCTGGCGGCGGCACTCCGCGTATTCCTCCGAATTATCGGCAGCGTAGATCTTCAATTTTCCGGTATTGATCGCGGCCAGGAAATCGTAGCCCGCGGCGCTTTTGTTTCCGGAGGTGAAAACAATGGAAACAATTCGACTGCCAAGTGATTGGCGCAGAAGGGCGGCGAGCGGCTGGCCCATGCCGGTGGCGTCCACGGCGAGGCGGCGCAAGCCTCAATCACGGGCGATGGCGGCAACGCGCGGGATAAGGGTGTTGGCGCCCAGACCGGTCCAGGCATAATGCTGGACGACGGCGACAGCCGGATCACCGGCAACGGCGGTCAACGGGGCATCGAGTACCTCGGCGATGGTCAGAACGGTCTGATCCGCAACACCGGTTCCCTCCCCGCCCAGGTCCAGCCCGCCGACATAGGTTTTACCCGTTTCCGGCACGCGGCGCCGCGGATGGCGGCCTTCTATCACCAGAAGTTGTTCCTCCGACAGAAACCCGCCACCGCCGCGCACCGGCAGGAGAGCGTACTGGGTCCGGAAAACCGGGTGATCCTCACCCAGCCGGGCCCGCTCCCCATCGACGTAAGCCAGGTAATCCGGATTGAAAGCGGCCACCTGCCGCCAGTCATAGCGGAAATGACGCTTGATGCCGTCGGATTGTTCAAGCTCCAGGTTAGATCTCTTGACCGTCTCCAGCAAAGAATCCTCATGCCACGGCGTGCCGTAAAGGACGGTGGTAGCGTTGGCGACGGCGGCCATCGGCTTGAAATCACGGTCGAATTTCTCCATGCCGATGTCCTGAGCCTCGTCGATCTCCAAAAGCAGGTGAGCGGTATTGCCGACGACGTTGGCCCCCGGTTCCGCCGAAAGAAAGACGGCCCGCGCCCGGTTGAGCCGGACGATGTGGCCGTCCTCGACATCGTACCGGCCGGCCAGACCCGCGTCATCCAGCCGGTCGCAAAGCCGCCGCAGCGAGATGGCGGCCTGGGGACTGAAGGTGGGCGCACACTTGACGATATTCAGCGGCAGATCATGCATCGCCATGAGAAGCTGCATCTGCAGCCAGGCGGAAAGCTCGTTCTTGCCGCCCTGCCGGGCGATCTCCACGGAAAAGGTCAGGCCGCGGCGTCCGTAAACGCTGTCAGTTACGGCCTGGACGATCTCGAGTTGATACGGGCGGAGTTCCGCCGGAGGAGACAGAGGGTTCATTTTTCACCTAAGTTAATAGTTTATAGTTGATAGTTTTCAGTTATCAGGGGCGGGGGGGACGAATACTACCAATACTACAAATACTACAAATACTACCAATTCAAATAACGTGGGAAGGTGAGGGAAGACAAGGGCTATTTGCCGAGGGCTTCGCGGATGGCGGCGGCGGGGACAACGACGCCTTTGAAGGCGCGCTGTACCGCGTCGGTCAGGGTCTGCCAATCACCCCTGCCCGCATAGCGCCTGCGGATCATGACGTTGGAGAGGGTGTTGATCGCCTGGAGGAATAGTTTGACGTTATCCGGGTCTTTCTGTTCCAAAAGCTGGATCTTGGCGCGGATCAGGGCGATCTCAGCATCCAGTCCTTCGACGGTCCCCGCCTCCTCGATGACAGCGCGCCGGGCATCATCGCACTTTTTGGAATAGAAGCCATGTGTGCGGGCATTCTGATTGCCTTTAGGCGCCCCGACGCCACGGGGGGCGGGAGTTTCTTCCGGGTTGGGTTGCGAATTATTGTTTTCTTTATTCATGCATCTATTATCAGTCTGATGTTTGATTTTGTCAATAGGACTTTGGCGGGTTTTCAAAATATTTTTGAACTGTCAGCGGTCAGCTATCAGCTTTCAGCTTCTGTGGGGGTGAGCGAACGACGGGGAGGCTGGGGGATGAGGGGGAGACAACATGATAGCACACCGGTACTCTTGAGTTGTCAATGGGATTTTGGCGGGTTTGGAAAATAAATATTTTGAGCTGTCAGCCGTCAGCTATCAGCTTTCAGCTTAGAGGTGGGGCGATACTGGTGCTCTTCGGCGGATTCATGGATCACGACCCGCTCAGCCTGAGCGCGATCTGTTAACTGGCGTTAGCCAGCCTGCCCCAGCGCGCTGTTACCCAAGATTGGAATCGGCGATTAGAACTTTATAAATATGGGAACATGACTTATTTCAGTCGTGTTGCTTCAAACGGTAACGGCCACGCTCAACAAATTCAAGATACCCGCGGTCACGCAGCACTTGTAATTGCTGTCGTATTTTGTCTCTGATGTGCCGATTATCAGGGTGTTTCCGTTCAAGATTTCCTTCGAAAGTATATAACTGGCCGAGTGTAAACTCCTGGCCTAACTTCTCGACAAGTGCCATTATATCCATCAACCAGCCACGCGATTTCATATCGTTCTCTTCGCGAAGAAACAAGGTTCGCCGCCAGATCGCCATGACATCTGCCTTCGGCGTGACAACACCATTTCTGACAATATAAAGTCGACCACTCTCGGGAACATCTTTCAGCAGGATGTTGGACCCAACCCAACCAGCCCGGCGAGCACTGGCCGAAAGGGCTTTCCTTCTCTCGATAATCTCCGGTGTAAAGAAATGCTTGGGAACGACCATGAGATCATTAACTGTGAGGTTTGTGGAATCGTAATTCAAGACGAAGAGACTGGGATTAGTGCTACATGTCAGTCTCTCAATTTTAGCTCCATAAGCACCATCAGCAATTCTGTAGCCGATAGTAGTTTTTTTACTCTTTAACTCGTATTCCTCCCGGCAGGATGAACAATAGAAATCAGCTACTTTGCGGCCGCTTTCATATTGTTCCAAGTGAGTTTGCCCGCAATTCGGGCAGTATACTTGACCGTAAACCCAGTTTTCAGTTAACACTCTTGCCTTTTGCGAAAGGCTCGTATATTTGTCAGCCAAAGAACGTTCAAATGTAAGTCGCATAATAGTCCGGCCATTATATGATTTAAGGTGTCTATCACTCAAGACCAACGGTTCAGTTTACCACGTGTTAACTGAACCAGACCAACATCCACCTTGCCCCCCACCGCGCCAAAGGTCTATAATCCATAGCTACACAACCGAAAAAGGAGAGCCGCCATGCCATCGTATTGCTACTTCAAGGGTGAATACATCCCGCTGGAGAACGCCAAGATCGGCGTTATGACCCATGCGCTGCACTATGGCACCGGCCTTTTTGAGGGTATCCGCGGCAACTGGAACGCGGCGCACGGGCAGGTTTATATCTTCCGCCTGAAAGAGCACATGGAGCGGATGAAGAACGGCTGCAAGGTGCTGCGGCTGGATATTCCCCACACCGCCGACGAACTGGGACGCATCACGGTGGAGGTCACGAAGAAGAGCGGCTTCATGGAGGACACCTATATCCGCCCGCTGGCCTATAAATCCAGTGAAGCGCTGGGCGTGCGGTTGCACAATCTTGAGTCCGACTTTTTGGTCTTTGCCATTCCCTGGGGCCGGTACCTGGACACCGACGCCTGCCGCTGTTCCGTTTCCACCTGGCGACGGCCCGACGACAACACCTTCCCCCCGAGCGTCAAAGCGACGGGACTGTATATCAATAACGCGCTGACCAAGACCGAGGCTATCGAGAACGGTTTCGACGAGGGCATCATGCTGGCGCCGGACGGGCACGTGGCCGAGGGTTCCGGGGAGAACCTATTTTTAATCGAGAACGGGAAGCTGGTGACGCCGGCGACCTATTCCAGCATTTTGAACGGTATCACCCGCGATACGGTCATCACGCTGGCCAAGAACGAACTGGGCCTGGAGGTCGAGGAACGGCTGGTGGATAGGTATGAGCTTTATACCGCCGACGAGTGTTTCCTGACGGGTACGGCGGCGCACCTGACGCCGGTGTGCGAGATAGACCGGCGGAAGCTGGGGAACGGCGGGGTGGGTCCGATCACGGCGAAGCTGAAGGACCTTTACTTTGATGCCATTAAGGGGAATTTGCCGAAGTACGCACATTGGTGCACGCCCGTTTTCTAGAGAAAACGGAAATTCTAATATCTAATTCCTAATATCTAAATAAATTCAAATACCCAAAATTGCAATGACCAAAACGGGTTGTTGTTGTTTAGGGGTGCCCCCTCACCTTAGTCCTCTCCCCGCGGGGGAGAGGAGGAAACGGACGACGGGGCGGGCGGGTCTGAGACCCGCCCCTACAGAGGACTGTAACTGGTTTGGAATTTTGGACCTTTTTAATTTTGATATTGTTAAGGATTTGGGCGGGGAGTTGGTTTTTCATGGTACCCCCTCACCTTAGTCCTCTCCCCGCGGGGGAGAGGAGACAAAGACCGGGCGGCGATAACGAACGGGTGTAATTGATCTATGGATTTTATTGCCCTGATATTGGGTTATCTATTCGGCAGTATTCCTACGGCGCGGATCGTGGCTCGGGTTTCTACCGGGGAGGCGGAGGCGCTGGGGGGTGGGAATGTCGGTACGCTGAATACCATCCGGCAGGTAGGGTTGTGGCCGGGTCTGGTGGTGGCCTTCTTCGACATCGCCAAGGGCGCGGCGGCGGTGCTTGCGGCCAAGTATCTTATCGGCGCGGATGACGTGTTCGTGCTGGGGGCCGGGGTCATGGCGGTGGCGGGGCATAACTGGATGGTGTGGCTGGGGTTCAAGGGGGGCAAGGGCATGGCGGCGGCCACGGGGGCCATCATCGCGGCGTCGTTCGCTTATGGCCACGGCGGGATTCCGGTCTATTTCATCACGCTCATTCTCTTTGTATGGGCGCTGCGGCGCAACCTGGTGCTGGGCAACGCGGTGGGGCTGCTGGCGCTGCCGGCCATCACCTGGATGGCCACGGCATCATGGACGGCGACCCTCATGGCGGGGGCGCTGGTGGGGGTTATCGTCATCAAGTACATCCCGGATGCCATCGCGGATTACCGGCGGCGGGGGTGGGGGGCGTTGGGGTTGGATGAAATAAAGCCGCGGAAGAGATAGTGCCGGGGACCGAGATTGCTTCGGCAGCAGCCTCGCAATGACGGGGGTTGGGAACGAGGGATTGTCCCTTATTTGGCTTTGCGCAGGGTTTTTACCAGCCAGATGACCTGGCAGGCTTCTTCCAGGCCGGCGGTGTGTTTGTAGGCTTCTTCCAGGTCTTTGCCGATGGCGAAGGTGCCGTGGCCGTAGAGCAGGACGATGTTCTGCGTTTTCAGGCCTTCCGCGATGACTTCCCCCAGGCAGCCGGGGCGGACGTCCTGGTTCCAGCCGAGGACAGGGATCTTGCCCAGTTCATATAGTTCCGCCTGCTCCGAGACGATCTCCGTTTCCGTCATGGACAGGGCGATAGCGTGGGGGGGATGGGCGTGGACGACGGCGCCGGCGCCGGTGGCCTTCAGGATGGCGCGGTGAACCGGCAGTTCCACGGAGGCGAGGGGGGTCTGGTCGTCGTCAAATTCGATGCCGGTGGTGATGAGGTCTTGATCCCGGAGGGCGCCCAGTTGGGAGCCGCGGCGGGTGATCATCATGCGGCCTTCCCCCAGCCGGACGGACATATTGCCGCTGTGGGAGGACACCAGGCTGCGGGTGAAGAGGGCTTTACCGGTTTCTTTGAATTGAGTGACGAGCATATACTTTACCTTTGACGAAATTCTAATATCTAATTTCTAATATCTAAACAATATCAAAATTCAAAGTACCAAATTCAAAACAACAAGTTTTTCCCGGGGCTTTTTTTAGGGGGTCCCCTCACCCTACCCTCTCCCCGTTGGGGAGAGGGAAAAACGACCGGAGGGGCGACCGGCCGGTCGCCCCTACATGCATTACCGGATTAGCCCAGCTTGCGGATGACGCCGATGACGCGGCCCTGGATTACTACGTGGCGGGCGTCGACAATAATGGGAGTCATGAGGATGTTGGCCGGTTGCAGGCGGACTTTGGCGCCTTCCCTAAAGACCTTTTTGAGGGTGGTTTCCTTGTCCGACTTCAGCCAGACCGCGGCCATCTCGCCGTTCTCCACTTCCTGCACGGCCTGGAGGATGACGGTGTCGCCATCGGCGATCAGGGCGTCGATCATGGAGTTGCCGCGGACCTTGAGAGCGTAGATGTCCTTGCGGTTGGCCACGATATCATCCGGCACCTCGACGTTGTCCGCGGACAGCGCCGGGTTCCAAGACTCGATGTCCGGCACCGGGATGGGCTTGCCGGCGGAGATCTGGCCCAGCAGCGGCACCAGGGCCCGGGTGCGGCCTTCGGTTTCCAGGAGCTCGATGCCGCGGGAGATCTCCGGATGGCGGCGGATATAGCCGGCGCGTTCCAGGTGCTTCAGATTATAGTCCGCCACGGAGGTGGAGCTGATCTTGCAGCCGGCCACGATGTCACGGATGCTGGGCGGGATGCCCCGCTGCTTGAAATAATCACGAATGAATTCCAGCATCGCCAGCTGGCGCTCGGTCATCGTTTTTCTTGCCGTTCTAGCCATATCTTTCACCTGCCTGAACAATTGTTCTTTAGCAACTTTACCCCCAACCGGGACACGTTGTCAAGACTTTTGAAACGCATGTCCAGTTGTACCGGACCTTTTTGTCTCTCCGAGTCTTATTCCACCATGGTGGCGAAGGTCACTACCCGGTCATTCTCATCCGGCCGGATGACGATGACCCCTTGAGTGCCGCGGCCCATGACGATGATGCCTTTTTCCTCGTCCTCGGTGCCGACGGGGGTGCGGATGACCACGCCCTCGGCGGTGGCGATCATCACCTGGTGCTCCCGGTCTACGACGCGCCCGGCGACCACTTTACCGGTCTTTTCCACTACCCGGAAGGTCAGCACGCCGGAACCGGCGCGGTGCTGCAGCGGGTATTCCTCTACCGGCGTCAGCTTACCGTAACCGCCGTCGGTGACCACCAGGACGAAGTTGCCCGGCTGGGTGACATCCAGGCCGACCACCCGGTCATCCATGTCCAGGGTGATGCCGCGGACGCCGCCGGAAGCGCGCTGCGATAGCCGCAGATCTTCCACCGGGAAGTGGATGGACTGGCCGTTATGGGTTATAAGGATTATGTTGGCGTCGTCTTTTGCCAGGACGGCGCCGATAAGCTCGTCGCTCTTGGGCAGGTCCATGGCGATTAGGCCGCTGGAACGTACCGCGGCGAAGTCCGAAACCTGGGTGCGCTTGACCTCGCCGGAGGCGGTGGCCATGATCAGCGAGGTGTCCTCCCGGAATTCCGAGAGGGCCAGCATGGAGGTTATCTTTTCATTCTCCGCCAGCGGCACCAGGTTGATGATGGCGATACCCTTGGCGGTGCGAAGGAGATCACACGGGATCTCATGGCAGCGGATGGAGAATATCTTGCCGCGGTTGGTGAACATCAGCACGTTGTCATGAGTGTCCGCCACCATAACGAAACGCACCGCGTCCTCCTCACGGGTCTTGATGATGCTTTTACCGCGGCCGGCGCGGTGCTGCAGGCGGTAGACCTCAGTGGGTACGCGCTTGATGAAGCCGCGATCCGTCAGCGTCACCACCATGCTCTGGTGCGGGATGAGATCTTCCACCCGGAACTCGATGACGCCCTGGGCCTGGATCTCGGTGCGGCGGGCATCGCCGTACCTGGCCTTGATGTCGGCGACATCGGTCTTGACCAGTTGCAGCACCTTGCGCGGGTTGGCCAGCAGGTCTTCCAAGTAGGATATCTGCTTCAGGACCTCGGCGTATTCGTCGAGGATCTTCTGGCGCTCCAGGGAGGCCAGGCGGCGGAGCTGGAGGTCCAGGATGGCCTGGGACTGGAGCTGCGATAGGCCGAAGCTGGACATGAGCTCCCTGCGGGCGGCGTCGGCGCTCTCCGCGTGGCGGATGAGCTTGATGATGGCGTCCAGGTTGTCCAGGGCGATCTTGAGGCCTTCCAGGATGTGGGCCCGGTCCCTAGCTGCCTTGAGCTCGAACTTGGTGCGCCGGGTGATGATCTCCTGGCGGAAAGCGACGTAATGACCGAGGGCTTCCTTGAGGTTCAGAATCACCGGGCGGTTGTCCACCAGCGCCAGCATGTTGATGAAGAAACTGGTCTGCAGGTTGGTGTGCTTGTAGAGGTTGTTGAGTATCTGCTGCGGCTCGCCGTCGCGCTTTAGATCCAGTACGACGCGCATGCCCTGGCGGTCCGACTCATCGCGGACCTCGGCGATGCCGGTGACCTTGCGCTCCCGGGACATCATGGCGATGCGCTTGACCAGTTCCGCCTTGTTCACCTGGTATGGCAGCTCGGTGATGATGATCTGGCGCTTGGTGCCGGTCTCGGCGGCGTCGGCGATATGGGCCCGGGCGCGGATGGTGACCTTGCCGTGACCGGTGGCGTAGGCGGTGCGGATGCCGTCCCGGCCGAGGATGATGCCGGCGGTGGGGAAATCCGGGCCTTTGACGAACTGGAGCAAGTCATCCAGGGTGCACTCCGGGTAATCGATGAGATGGGTTATGGCGTCGCACAGTTCCGTCAGGTTATGCGGCGGGATGTTTGTGGCCATACCCACGGCGATGCCGGCGGCGCCGTTCATCAGGAGGTTGGGCAGCCGGGAGGGCAGCACCGTCGGCTCCTTGAGGGAAGCGTCGAAGTTGGGCATGAAATCCACGGTGTCCTTGTCGATATCGACCAGGAGCTCACCGGCCAGGCGCATCAGGCGGGCCTCGGTGTAACGCATGGCGGCGGGGGGGTCGGCGTCGACGGAGCCAAAGTTACCCTGGCCGTCCACCAGCATGTAGCGCAGGGAGAAGTTCTGGGCCATGCGCACCATGGCGTCATAGACGGAGGTGTCGCCGTGGGGATGGTATTTACCGAGCACTTCACCGACGATGCGAGCGCTCTTCTTGTAGGGCGTGTTGTAATGCATGCCCAGGTCGGACATGGCGAAAAGGATGCGCCGGTGTACCGGCTTCAGCCCGTCCCGGACGTCGGGCAGGGCGCGGGAAACGATAACGCTCATGGCGTAATCAAGGTAGGAGTTCTTCATCTCCACCTCGATGTTGATGGGGCGGGTTTTACCGATTACCATATGTTCCTAGACCTCCAATTCCTCGTCGTCATCGTCATCATCGGAGAATTCGTCATCCGATTCCTCGACCGGCAGTTCCGGCTCTTCCGTTTCCTGGCCAGGCTCGGTCTCTTCCGTGCCTGTATCCTCAAGGTGTGGTTTACGCGTCGCCGGGGTCAGCCGCGGCGGGAAGGACATCTGCCCTGCCTGGGACGGATCCTGGTAAGTTTCCCGTATCATGACCGCCAGTTTGTCCTCCGCGACGCTGATGACGGTGGCCGAATACCGGTTGCCGCCCTTCATCAGCTTGAGGAGCCTCAGGGCGTGGCGGGTGTCCACCGTGCCGAGGTATTCCCCGGTGAGGCTGTCGATAAAAAGGTTGCCCTGGGCAGGGCGCAGGTTGAGCTTGTCGCCGGCATCCAGGCGGGCCAGCACTTCTTTGGTCGCCAGCTTGAGCAGCGTGACCAGGCCGGCCTTGCCAATCTCCTCGATGAAGACCAGAGGCTCGACACGCTGGCTTTCCCCGGCCGCGCCCTTGGTCACTCCGGCGGCGGCCAGTACTTCCAGCCGCTTCAAATTGCGGTCGGCGATGCTGTTATATGGGTCCAGTTCCCGGGATTTGCCGTAGGCGTTCCTGGCCTGGTCGTATTCACCGAGCTCCATGTGCGCCCGGCCCAACCGGTTCCAGGCTTCCACATCGGCGGGAAAAAGATCGACGATGGCCTGATTAGCCGAGGCGGCTTCACGCCAACGCCCGGCCATGGCCGCCTCCAGGGCTGCCTGGGTGTTATTTTTTTTCAGTTTAGCCTGCTCATCGTCATCGTAAGCCATCGCGCTCTCCTGTTGCCGGATTTAGATGTGAGATTTTACTCGATTAGCGCAACGCGGGCAAATCGCCCCCGCCGCCGATGTCAAACAAGACGGCGTATTATAGCATCTTTGGGCTACAAATGCTGCCCTTCCAGTGGGAAATTACAAGATACAAGATACAAATTCACTGTGCTTCGCTCAGTACGAGCTAAACAAATTCCAGGGGGGCAAGATTGCTTCGTCAAGGGGTCGCAAAGACGGGGAAAACGGTTTCGATATGCATTTTTCGCTAATGGGGAATCCATGGATCCTCCGCTTTCGCGTAGGATGACAAAAGGGCGGCATGGCAGGCGGGTTGCGCGTCACGCTCGTTTGGCGGCATCGAGATCGTTTCGCCGGAGGCTCACGATGACGATTGGTGATGGGCCGGTGGTGCGCCTTCCTATAAGTTCTTGAGCGCCGACGCCAGACCGTCGAGAGGCAGAGAACTCTGCTCCGAGTTGCTCATGTCACGCAGGATCACCGTGCGAGTTTCAAGTTCCGATTCGCCGAGGATGAGGGCGTACTTGGCTCCCACCGCCGAGGCGCCGCGCAGCTGGGCTTTCAGGCTGCGGCCGCCGAGGGATTGGACCAGACCGATGCCCTCCCGCCGCAGGTCCGCGGCCAGGGTGAAGGCCACCAGCGCGGCGGAGTCTCCCAGCCAGGCGAGGTAGAAACGGGGCGCCGGTAATGGCGGGACGGCGACGTTCTGGCGCTTGAGGTTCAGGATGATGCGCTCGATGCCGGTGGCGAAGCCGGTGGCCGGGGTGGAATCGCCGCCGAGTTGTTCTAACAGCCCGTCATAGCGGCCGCCGCCGCCGATGGTGGACTGGGCGCCTTCTTCCTGCGGCTGGATCTCGAAAACGGTGCGACGGTAGTAGTCCAGGCCGCGCACCAGGCAGTTGTTGATCTCAAAGGGGATGCCTACGGCTCCCAGCATGGCAATGAGTTTCTCAAAATGCGCCTTGCAGTCCGGGCACAGGTAATCCGTTGAGCGCGGCGCTTTGGCCGCGGCGGCGCGGCAATCCGGCTTCTTGCAGTCGAGCAGTCGCAAAGGATTCTTGTGGTAGCGGACGCGGCAGTCCTGGCACTGGGTGTCAATGCAGCTCTCGTAATAGGCCTTGAGTGCCGCAACGTATTCCGCGCGGCACTCCGGGCAGCCGATGGAATTGAGCTGCACCGGCAGCGTGGTCAGTCCCAGTTCTGAGTAGAAGCGCCAGGCCATGTCGATGACCTCGGCGTCGGCGCCGGCGTCCGCCTCGCCGATAAGTTCGAAACCGAACTGGTGATGCTCCCGGTAGCGGCCGGCCTGGGGGCGGTCATAGCGGAAGATGTTGGCCAGGTAATAAAGCTTGACCGGCTTGGGGCGGGAGCCCATGCCGTGCTCCAGGTAGGCGCGGCACACCGGGGCGGTGCCCTCAGGGCGGAGGGTCAGATCGGAACCGCCGCGGTCGGCAAAGGTGTACATCTCCTTGGAGACGATATCGGTCTCCTCGCCGACGGTGCGGATGAAGAGGTGGGAGTCCTCGAAAGTGGGTGTATCGATGCGGGCGTAGCCGTAACGTTCCGCCACGGCGGCGGCCTTCTCCTGAACGTAACGCCAGTAAGGCTGCTCTTCCGGCAGTATATCCTGGGTGCCTCGGGGCGACTGGTAATCCATGGTGCTCCTTGACGAGTTGGTAGTTTTCAGTTTTTTCGGGTGACGGGACAATAATACCAATATTGGCGGGTCAAATACTACCGGGTTGGCAAAGCGCGGAGGAAAAAATCCCTCTTATGTCTCCCTTTCGCGAAAGGGAGAGGCGAACTGTGATTTCGTCAGAATTAAGGCCCAGCATGACACCCCCGGCTCCGCGCGGGTATAATTAAGGTAATCCCAGTTAGGAGACGCTATTGGATAAACCCGGCGAGTTTCAGACATTGGTCAGCATCATCGACCGGCTGCGGTCTCCGGACGGGTGCCCGTGGGACCGGGAGCAGACGCATTTGTCCATCCGCGACAGCCTGCTGGAGGAGTGTTACGAGGTGCTGGAAGCCCTGGACGCCAACGACTCCCGGGAGCTCAAGACCGAACTGGGCGACCTGCTGATGCAGGTGGTGTTCCATGCCCGCATCGCGGCGGAGGCCGGGGATTTCACCATAAACGACGTCATCGAGGGGATCGTGGCCAAGCTGGTGCGCCGCCATCCGCATGTCTTCGGAGATAAGGACGCCGCTAACTCCGCCGAGGTGCTGCGGCACTGGGAGGACATCAAGAAGACGGAACGGCCGGAAAATGCCTCGATGCTGGACGGAGCGCCCAAAGCCATGCCCGCGCTGGCCTACAGCCAGGAGATACAGGGCAGGGTGGCGCGGGTGGGTTTCGACTGGAAGGACGACGAGGGGGTCCTCGACAAGCTGGCCGAAGAGATCGAAGAGTTGAAGGACTCAAAGACCGCCGCGGAACGGGAGGACGAGTTCGGCGACGTGCTGTTCACCATGGTCAACTACGCCCGCCGCCAGGGCATCGACGCCGAGAGCGCGCTAAGAAGCGCCGGGCGGAAGTTCTACGAGCGCTTCAAACTGATGGAAAACTACTGCTGTGAGGAAGGGGTGAGCTTCAAGGAACTGACCTTCGAGCAGCAGAACGCGCTGTGGGAACGGATGAAGGCGGAGCATGACGCGAGGGGCTAATCGTGCTATTATCTAATGAAGTCGCTGATCGGGGTCGCAGGTACACGAATCGGGGATGGAGGTTCTTCGCTAGGTTCGGCAACGAAGGCGGAGAGAAAAATGGTCGGGGCGAGAAGATTCGAACTTCCGGCCTCAGCGTCCCGAACGCTGCGCGCTAACCAGGCTGCGCTACGCCCCGCCAGACGGATATTATATGCTTTGCCCGCCGACTAAAGCAAATAGGATGGCAACATGAAATACGTAGTCCTTATCATCGACGGCGCCTCCGGATGGCCGGTTGAATCCCTGGGCGGCAAGACCAGCCTGGAAGCGGCGGAGACGCCCAACCTGGATCAGATGGCCCGCCGCAGCACGGTGGGTATGACCGGTACGGTGCCCGAGGGCATGGAGCCTTCCAGCGCCTGCGCTTGCATGTCGGTGCTGGGCTATAACCCCCGGGTGTTCTACAAAGGCCGCGCCGCCATCGAGGCCAGGAGCCTGGGCATCGATATCGCGCCGGACGAAGTGGTCTTCCGCGCCAATCTGGTCACCGTCACCGGCGGCAGAATGGCGAGCTACGCCGCCGGTCATATCACCTCCGCCGAATCGGCCATGATCATCGACAACCTCAATAAGGAACTGCGGACGCCGGACCTGGAGTTCTTTCCCGGCGTCAATTATCGGCACCTGCTGAAACTCAAAGGCCATCCCGAAACGCTAAAAGCCGTCTGCACCCCGCCCCACGACATCTCCGACCAGCCTATAGAGGCCTATCTGCCACAGGGCGAAGGCAGCGAACTGCTGCGCAGCATCATGACCGCTTCCGAAAAAGTGCTGCGGGATCACCCGGTTAACCTGGAAAGAAAGATACGCGGCGAACTACCGGCTACCGGACTGTGGCTCTTCTGGGGCTGCGGACCGCTGCCGGAAATGCCGTCCTTCCAGGAACGCTATGGCGTCACCTCCGCCATCACCTCCGGGGTGGACCTGCTGCGAGGCCTGGGCCAGATGCAGGGCATGGACGTGCTGTATATCGACGGCGTCACCGACAACATCGACAACGATTACGCTTTCCAGATGGAAGAGGCGCTCAAGGCGCTAGACGTTTATGACATGGTGGTGGTGCACGTGGAAGCCCCGGACGAAGCGGCCCATGTCGGCAGCGCCGGGGACAAGGTCAAATCCATCGAGATGATCGACCGGGACATGGTCAGCAGACTGCGAAACTACACCAAGGACAAGCTGCGCGTCCTGGTCATGCCGGACCACCCGACGCCGCTCCAGACCCGCACCCATGCCGCCGAACCGGTGCCCTTCATGATCTGGGGTTCCGGCGTGAGGACCTCCGGCGCAAGGCGCTTTACTGAGGCCGAGGCCAGGTCCACCGGCAAAACGGTGGCCGAGGCGCATTATTTGATGAGCCAGGTGGTGAGGGGATAGGCGGGGGGAATAATACCAATGTCAAATACTACCAATACTACAAATAATCCAATAAACGAAGTGCTCGATATACAAATTGGAACTTGGAGTTTGGAATTTAACGCTGATGTGTCCTAGAGAAGACGATACGTTTCGATCGACCCGCTATGGGGGTCACCCGCCGGCCTGCACCTGTGTTGCCTGCTGTGAGAAGCGGCGGGCGGGGATATCTACGGGGTACACCAGGAAGAAGAGCAGCTCCGGTACGCCGGTGTGGTTCTGGACGGTCATCGCCGTGGTTGTCATTGCCGTGCTGCTGGCGCTGGTGTTCTGATAGATTAGCCTCAGTCTCCGGAAATTCGTTTTATGACAGATAATCGGTTGTTTAAGGGGCCCCCTCACCTAGCCTCTCCCCGTGGGGGAGAGGGATTTCGTTTGGTGCTAGCGTCGATCGCCGTAATGGCAGTGATAGCTCTGTCCGGCTGCTCTTTTTCGTTATCGATTCCCGTCGCCAGTCAGCCCCCGCCGGTCACGCTGTCGGCCCCGGATTACGTTACCGGGCATAACTCCATCAGCGGGGCGCTGGCCTACGAAGAGCGGCAGCCGCCTTACGTCCTTTTCCCCGGCGGACCGCCGGTTACTCTCACCAACAACCCGGCGGCGACGGACCCGACCTGGGATGAACTGATGGCTTTTGTCCGCGCCGACGCCACCGACCGGAACGCCTACCTGCCGGACTACTACATGTGCGGCGGCTTTGCCCAGGACCTGCATAACAATGCCGAGGCCACCGGCATCCGCGCCGGCTGGATAGCCATCGACTTCTACGATAAGAGCGTCGGCCACGCCGCCACGGCGTTCAATACCACCGACCGGGGACTGGTGGTCATCGACGGCACCTCGTCGTACGACACCGGGGGCCGGGGACTGGGGGGCGGCGGAAGTGAAGGCTTCGACAAGGTGGCCTATGTGGTCATCGGCGAGGATTACGGCGTCATCGCCCTTGAGGTTGCCGCCTCACCGCTCTATAATTACTACCTGTCCTACCTGGATAAGATGCAGGCCTTCGAAGAGCTGAAAAATGACTACGAACAGCAGGCGGCGGCTTACAACCAGGCGGCTAAATCCGGCAGCCAGAGTTACGGCTCGCTCAAGGACTGGTACCAGCGCCTGAAGGACATGGAAAACGAGCTGGACGCGCTGTCGGGCGAACTGGGCGGATATTACTGGGAGAGCCTGGGGACGGTGTCCGAGGTCAAGGTTTACTGGTAAGAGTTCCTCTCCCCCTTCGGCAAGCTCAGGGCAGGCATCGAGGGAGAGGAAAATTGAATTATTCGAGGTAAAATGGCGATCATCGTACAAAAATACGGCGGCACCTCGGTGGCCAACGCCGAACGCATCCGCGCCGTAGCCAACCGCGTTGCCGCCACCAAGGAACGGGGTAACCAGGTGGTGGTGGTGGTCTCCGCCATGGGCGACGCCACCGACGACCTGATCGAATTGGCGCGCTCGCTGACCGATGCCCCCGATCCCCGTGAACTGGACCTGCTGATGTCCACCGGGGAGATAGTATCATCGACGCTGCTGGCCATGGCGTTAAAGCATATGGGGCACGAGGCTATCAGCCTTTCCGGCGCCCAGGCGGGCATCAAGACCGATTCTTCACACTCTCGGGCGCGCATCACCGGCATCGAGCCTGAGCGCATCCACCGCGAGCTGCATAAAGGCCGGGTGGTCATCGTGGCCGGTTTCCAGGGCATCACCGACGGCATGGAGGTAACCACGCTGGGGCGAGGCGGCTCCGATACCTCGGCGGTGGCGCTGGCGGCGATACTCGGCGCAGAGGTGTGCGAACGCTTCACCGATGTGGACGGCGTCTATACCGCCGACCCGCGGGTGGTGCCGGAGGCGCGGCGGCTCAAGGAGATCAGCTACGACGAGATGCTGGAACTGGCCACCTGGGGCGCCAAGATCATGCACCCGAGGGCGGTGGAGCTGGGCCAGATCTACAACATACCGATACTTGTCGCCTCAAGTTTCAACGATAATCCAGGCACCCTGATACACGGAGGAACCATGGAGATACGGAATAAGGTGAGCGGCATCGCTCACGACCTGGACGTAGCCAAGATAACAATGGTCGGCGTGCCGGACAAACCAGGTATCGCCGCCTCGCTCTTCGAACCGCTGGCCAAGGCCGGCGTCAGCGTGGACACCATCGTCCAGAACGCCAGTGTGGCGCATATCACCGATATGACCTTCACCGTGGCTGAGTCCGACCTGCCCAAGGCCATGAACGTGGTCAAACCCATCGCCGACGAACTGGGGGCTTCCAACATCGCCGCCGATCCCAATATCGGCAAGGTCAGCATTGTCGGCACCGGCATCCAGAACACGCCGGGCTACGCTGCCAAGATGTTCCGCGTCCTCTATGACGCCGGCATCAACATCGACCTGATCTCGACCTCCGAAATCCGCATCACCGTGCTGATAGAGGAAGGCAAGGTCAAGGAGGCGGTGCAGGCGCTGCACAAGGCTTTCGCGCTGGAAACAGAAGAGTAATCGCCGATCGAATAACTCACAGGGGATAACGGAAAGCCCGCTCGAATCGAGCGGGCTTTTTAGCATATTCTGTTTAAATGCATTCGTCCCCAAGGGGAACGTCGCAATTGGCTATGAGGCTGAAACTACCTCTTTGACCTCGGGAATCTCACGTTTTAAAATGCGCTCGATACCGTTCTTGAGGGTCATCTGGGACATAGGGCAGCCGGCGCAGGCACCGGTGAGCTTGACCTTGACCACGCCGTCGACAACATCGACCAATTCAACATCGCCACCGTCAGCCTGGAGGCTGGGGCGAACCTTATCCAGAACTTCCTGAACCTTTTCCTGCATGTGGGACTCCTTCAAATCGGCGCATTTCAAACGCGCCGTATCTTCAAAAAGTACCATATAGATAAAACGGTGTCAATTGGAAAGGGAGGTCAGGCGTTCATTGTTTATAACGCATGACATGGGGCAATGTTAGCTTAATCGCTTAGCCCAATCGTAAAACTTGGTAAGATGAGTATTTGGTGATACAATTATTAATTATATGATTCGCCCAACGCTCCAGACCGAACGCCTCACGCTGAGACCTTTTAACCTCCAAGATGCCGGCGAGGTGACCCGGATGTGCGGCGATGATTCCGTTGCACGCTTCATCCCGGCCATACCCCACCCCTATCCACCCAAGGCGGCGGCGGAGTGGATCTCCACGCATAAGGGAAAGTTCGACGACGGCAAAGAGATCATCTTCGCCATCACCGATAAGGCTGACGACAAGCTCATGGGCGCCGTCGGGTTGATCCTGACACCGGAACACCTACGGGCCGAGATCGGTTACTGGCTGGGGCGGGAATATCGGGGCAAAGATGTCATGACCGAGGCGGCGCGGGCGGTGCTGGAGTACGCTTTCAACAAACTCGATATCGAATCCGTCACCGCGCACCACCTGCGGCCAAACACCGCCTCCGGGAAAGTGATGCAGAAGCTGGGCATGAAGTACGAGGGATGCCGCCGTAAGTTCTATTTTCACCGCGGCGAATATATCGACGTGATCATGTACGGCATAACGAAGGAAGAATTTACCGCTTGATACCCAGTTTTTACGCAGTATTCATCGACCGAGCGCTCAGGCAGCTTCGGAAAGCCATCCCTGAACTGGCAGGCATGAAGGCCGGGGAAAAGGTACTGGATGTGTGCTGCGGCACCGGCGACCAGGCGATGCGTTACGCCCAGCGCGGCCTGGATACCCGGGGCATCGACCTGGATCCGAAAATGATCTCCGTCGCCCTATCGAAAAAGCAAAAATACGGCAAAGGCAATCTCGATTTCCAGTTGGCCGACGCGACCGACCTGCCTTTCGAGGACGGCACATTCGACTACGCCACCGTGTCGCTGGCACTGCATGAAAAACCCTGGGAAGTGCAGCAGAAGGTGATCGGGGAGATGCGGCGGGTGACGCGGAAAGGCGGCGCTCTGGTGCTAGCCGATTTTGGAGTACCGGCGGGAAGGTTTATCCGCCTGGTGGAGGGGCTGGTGGGTGGAGAACATTACGCCTGCTTCAAGACCTACCAGGCTAACGGCGGATTGGAAAAACTGGCCGATACGCTCAAGTTAAATATCGAAAAACGCGACGCGGTCATGAGTGGCGCGATACGCTTGTTTTTAATCAGGAATTAAGGAAAGGCTATAAAATGGAAGACAAAGTAAAGATCGATCCCGATTTGTGCACCGGTTGCGGTATATGTGTAGCCATGTGCCCCAAGCAGATACTGGATATCGACCCCAAGAGCGGCTTGTGCAAAGTAACCGACCAGGACAAATGCGACCTGCTGGGCGGCTGCGAATATCAGTGCCCTACCGGCGCCATCACTATAAATCCGTCGTAGTTAATCTGACTCAAGCCATAATACCCGGCCATCGGTGATAAAGGTGACGGTGCCCGAGGTATCGGTGCGATAGATGCCCCCGTCGATGCACCAGGATCCAAGCGCCGCGACCACCTCAGGTGTGGGGTGACCGTAGTTATTCTTCCCAACCGGAATCACCGCCAGTTCCGGCCGGGCGACCGACAGGAAAGCAACGGAACTGGAACCGCCGGAGCCGTGATGCGCCACCTTCAGCACCGTCGAATCCGGTACCAGGCGGCGATAGATAAGTTCCAGCTCACCCTCCACCGGCAAGTCACCGGTGAACAGGAAAGACAGGTCATCGTACTTCAGACTCATGACCAATGACGCGGCATTGGTGTCGCGGTTACCATCAAAGGGATTTAGTACTTCAAATTCCAGCCCGCCGGCGAGCCGGATGTTCTGCCCCGCCGACACCGCGGTCTCCGGTATCGATTTCTCATCGATAAGCCGCTGCCACTCACTATAGAGATCGGTATCGGACGGCACACCGGGATGCACGATCTGCTTCACATCCCAGCGTTCGAGGGCTTCGACCAGACCGGTCAGATGATCGGCGTCGGCATGGGTGGACACCACCAGCTCGATAGTGCGGTTCCAGAATGGCATCTTCTTTCCCAGTTCCTGCGCCAGTCGTTGCGGTGACGGGCCGCCATCGATGAGAATGTCCTGACCGGCTGGGGTGCGGATGTAGATGGCGTCTCCCTGGCCGACATCCAGGAAACTCACCTGAAGCCGATGATCAACGGGGGCAATCAGACCTGTCGACGCCAGTACAACCACCAGCACCATCGACGGCACGGCCAATTTCCACGAAAACCCCAGCTTGACCGGTTTCAACGAATCTAACGCGTCCTGCCGCCGCTGCCAGCGGTTCAATCCCCATGTAGCGACCGTTAATAATGCGTAGCAACCCCACACCAGCGCCGAATCAAAATTAACCACAGAAAGCGCTGGCACCCGGGCGAAAAACTCGACCACCACCAGCAGGTAAGCCAGCCCCAGCCAGGTTATGGCGGCGAAGGGCACGGCCAGTATGGGGTTGATGATTCCGGCAGTCCCGGTAAGCAAGGCACCGAAGATAACGAGCGGCACCACTGGCATAGCGGTCAGGGTGGCGATGCCACCCACCAGGGATACGCTGCCAAAGTAATAGGCGATGAGGGGTAATACTCCCGCTACCGCCGCGGCAGTCACCGCGAAGCCTTCGCATATTATGTAAACGATGCCATGGAAACGGCTGCCCTCACCGGGGAAACGGGCGGTCAGACGTCGTACCACCTGCGTCAGCGGGGGAAGAAGAAAGACCAGTCCGGCCATGGCGGCAAAACTCATCTGGAACGAGGCCGACCACAGCACCTGGGGGTTGGCCGCCACCATAACCGCTGCTGCCAAACACAACGCGGGCAAGGCCGATTTCTGTCTCCCGAAAAACTCGGCCAACAGGAATACAGAAGCCATGATGGCGCCGCGGACTACCGGCGGTGCGAGTCCCGATAAGATAACGAATCCCCAGATGGCCGCCATAGCCAGCCAGACATACCAGTAGCCGCGGCGCCCTAAAAGCCCGCGCGCAAAGATGAGCACCGCCCCGGCGATGATACCCAGATGAAGTCCGGATATGGCCAGCAAGTGCGATGTGCCGGAGATGGCAAAGCTCTCCTTTACGTCGCTGGCAATGTTGGAGCGGATGCCGAGAGTCAGCCCCTGGGCCAGGGAGGCGTGGGGTTCCGGCAGTGCGGCGGCCAATCCGTCCGCCAGCCTCTCACGCAAAGAATAGATGGCGGATAAGATCGGGTTGCCATGTCCCAGTTCGACCGCCATGACCGAAGGATAAAGCACGGTAGCGAAAACCTCGTCGCGGACTAGGTAAGCGCGCCAGTCAAAGGTGTCGAAGACCGGGGGATCGAGCAGCTTGCCGGTTACGGTGATGCGATCACCATAATGATACTCGGGAAAAGGCGATACATAAACCAACACAGCTCCGGAAACATCGCGCATGCCATCACCCGTCCCGATGGTGATATCAGCCAGCCTTAACGCCTGAGATTTTTCTTTTTCTTCCGGCATGCGGCTGACGGTGCCTTCGATGGTGAACACGGTGTCACCGACATACCAGCCGATATGGGATTCATCGATATCGGACCGGCTTGATTGAAAGAACAGCGCACCGCCAGACAGCAGAACGATCGCCAGGCAAACCACAACCAATCTACCGCGCCAGCGGCACAAACCGAAAAAGAGCAAAGGCACCGCCGCGGCCAGGAACCATAAAGGCGAGGGCGCCAGGTGTGAACCCAGCCAGACGCCCAGGACCCAGGCAAGCGACAGGACGATCAGCGCCAAAGGCTAGCCCGACACCGTGATCAAGTCTTTAAGTGCGTCGAACGTCGCCTGGCCGAAACCCTGCACCTTAGTCAGTTCAAGTATATTGACGAACGGACCATGGCTGATGCGGTAGTCGATGATGGCCGATGCCCTGGATTCCCCGACTCCTGGCAAGGCTACGAGAAGCCATAGATCGGCAGTGTTCAGATTCACTCTCTGGGGAACTGCGGTACTGCCGCCAACGATCAGTGTTATCGATGAGCCGCCTGTAGCGCCGCCGGCAGCCTGGAGAAGGTCTTCGACGGTGTCACCGGACTTCATCGGATAGACGCCGGGCAGGTTGACCGCGCCTTCGATAGCTACGGTGGCGAAGGGCGGGGACTGGGTGGTTGGGGTGTAGATCTCGACCAATGTACTGTCGGCGCAGGCGCTTAATAATAGCGTCGGTAATAGGAAAACAGCCGCCGTTAAGTGTCGCAGACGTGAAGACATGGTGTCCCCCAGAGTAAAAATTAGCTTAGGCTATACCAAAGAATAACGGGCGTCAAGAAGGGGCCCCCTCACTCCTTCGGCTTCGCTCAGGACAGGCTTTAATCCTCTCCCCGTGGGGGAGAGGAGAAGGGGTTAAATGACACGCCATTTTGGAGGCGTTGCGTTGCGGTTGGAGGCGGCGAGGGCTTGGTCGAGCTGCTCAAGAAAGGTATCACGGTCGATGGGGGAGATGACCAGGTCCAGACCGCCCCCACGGCGGAGGATTTCGACTACGCCCTCGCCTGATGTAGCCATGCGCAAACCCCAGTAAACAAAGGCGTCGATGCTGCGGGCAACGCGGGCCTGGCGAATCGTCGAAAAAGGGACATCGAATTTGATCCAGCCGCCGAGCACCACGCGCAGGCGGTCGGCGAATATCTGATATTTGCGGGGGATGATGAAGTAGAAAAGGGCTGATTCAGAAATTGCGGTTATCATCATGAAACATAATAGTTCCGGGAAAACCAGGGCAAAGACGATATCGACGCCGATCAATAAGCCGATGACGCCGGCGAAGGCCGCCACGGCGTAGCGCGGGGGAGTCTCATATATCAGTTCCGGGCGGTTCATCGGTTAAATGTTGAACAGGAAGTGGGCGATGTCACCATCCTTGACGATATAGGTTTTGCCTTCCAGACGTAACACACCCTGTTTCTTGGCCTCGGCCATGGTACCCAGGCGGATGAGGTCCTCATAGGCGACAACCTCGGCGCGGATGAAACCGCGCTCGATATCCGAGTGGATCTTACCCGCCGCCTGTTGGGCCGGGGTGCCGGCGGTGATGCTCCAGGCCCGGACCTCGTCAGGGCCGACGGTAAAGAAAGAGATGAGGTCTAACAGCTCATAAGAGGCGCGGACGGTGCGGGCCAAGCCTGTCTCCGACAGGCCGTAGTCGGAGCGAAACTCCGCGGCGGACTCATCGTCCATGGTGGCCAGTTCCGCCTCCAGCTTGCCGCACATGGCGATGACGCGGCAACCCTTGCCGGAGAATTTCCCGGAAAATTCTTTCTCAAGTTCGACAGCGCGGGACAGGTCTTCCTCGCCGATGTTGACCACGATCAGTAGCGGTTTGGCGGACAGGAACTGGTAACCGGAGATAGCCTTTTCTTCATCGGCGTCCAAAGCGACGTCGCGCAGCGGCACGTCCTTTTCCAATTCCGCCTTGAGCCGGCCTAAAAGCTCCTGTTCGGCGAGGAACTTGGGGCGCTCGAGGGCTTTGGCGCTCTTAAGCGACTGCTCGATGCGGCCGAGGCGGCGTTCGAGAATCGCGAGGTCGGAAAAGGTCAGCTCCAGGTTCATGGCCTCGATGTCACGGCCGGCGTTGACTGTAAGCTGGGGGTGGGGCACGGAATCATCCTCAAAGGCGCGAACGACGTTGATCAGTTCGTCCATGTTGGACAACTCCCGAAGCGCCTCACCGCCGACGCCGGACTGGGCCAGGCTTTTAACCGACGCGCCGAGGTCCATGTACTTTACCTCAGCAAAGGTGGTCTTCTGAGGCTTGAACATGCCGCAAAGCTTGTCGATGCGGGCGTCCGGCACCTTGGCGATGCCGACATGGGCAGCTTCACCGGGCCGCGATGCCGCGCCGCCGCCGGTGGCTGCCTGAAAAATGGTGGTTCGGCCGCTCTGGGAGAGGCCGATGATGCCGATGGAAAGAGCCATTATTATTCCTTTTCTAGTGTGTCTTTTCGCCTTAAACCCGCTCCCGGATGGGAGAGGAGGATGGGATTATTCGAAAACGGGGCGCCTGGTGTTATTTCGCTGGAACTTTGATGAGTTCCCGGGCATGAACCAGGGCGAGATCCCGCTCGTCGTAGGCAGCCTTTTTATCGGCGGCGATTTCCAGGAGGGCTAGCAGCGCCTGATAGGTGCCGTTACGGGCGATATCACCGATAGCCTGAGCGCGCATGCCCGCCGAAAAACTGTCATCCTGGGCGATACTCATCAATTTTTTAAGTTCCGGGCTGAACGCTTCCGCCATGGCCGCCTCCCTGTTGTTGTCCTGCGTCAATTTAAGCATACCGGCGTGGCGTATTCAATTATGCGATTATTGTTAAACGCACACTTAACCCGATTTCGGATTTCAGCATGGGAATCGCTCGACATCGAATGGTACTGCCTTTTTGACGCCCGCATTTACACCCTCTACAATTACGATTGATGAAAACAGCCGGCGACACATACCTGCTTCTTTGGGGTGGAAAGGTGTCCCCTTCCTCCGCCAAACGGGTCATGTACTGGGCAACCAATCATGAGGGCACCCTGTGCGGCATCATCATGCCCATGGCGGCATGGCAACGAGTGGAACAAACTCTCAAAGCCACCACCGATCAGACGCCTTATCTTGGCGTGGCGGTTACCGGATTGAAAAGCGACAGCCCGGAATTGAAATTGGTGACCATTTCCGCCGACTACCTTTATGATTTCTGTTACCTGAAAAACGCCATCTACCGATTCCGTCAGACACCGGACAAACTCAAACTGAAACCGGACAAGGTCATGGGACATGTGGGGCTCGCGGAGATACCGCCGCTGGCGACACTCAGGCGCTTCGGCAAACCGGATAAGGGTGAGTTCTTCACCTTCATGCCGGATAAAACCCGGCTGGAGCTTTACTATTTAATAGAAGAAGGCGAAACACCGCCGGCGAAGCTCGATGTCCAGGTGTTGTGGGGTCTCAAAGGCTTTTCCCTGCCCCAGGCATCCAGGAGAACGGGGCAAAAACCGCCGGAGTTTGAAAAAGCAGTGCTGGAAAATTCAGTGGTCAAACCCCTGCCCCTATGGATGAGGCGGTTGTCGGGCATCGGCAGGCGGCGACGGCGTGGTGGCCCGCCGAGCTTTTAAACGCCCAATAAAGTGATTATATTATTATTAATAAGGCATGGTTGTTAAACTGTTATTTCTTCACCCACTTGACCAAAGCTGTTCTTTGGACTTTAATGGTCATGGTGTGTACGTTCCCGATTTACATGAATTAGTAGATGGTGTTATGATAAGTGGTTGTCGGGACTAGTACTTATGATACATGGTTCCGCACTGAACCCAGATACCGCCGGAACGCCGGCGTCACTGATAAGTCAATAGATAACAGGCTAAAAAAAGGAGGGTACCTTATGAAGTCTCAAGTCACTCGTAGGGACTTTCTGAAGGCCAGTGGCGGTGTCGCCGGACTTTTCGCCACCACCGGTCTCTTCAGGGGTCCACTGGCCGAGTCAGCCGTTCCGGTTGACGACCGCCCCCGCTGGGTCAAGGAAACCTACACCATCTGCCCCTACGACGCATCGGGATGCGGCTTCCTGTGTTACACCGATTCCGCGGGCCGCCTGGTCAACATCGAAGGCGATCCCAATCATCCGGTGAACCAGGGCGGCGCCTGCTCCAAAGGCGCTTCCATGTCCCAGCTCCACAACAACCCGCGCCGCCTGCAAAAGGTCAAGTACAGGGCTCCGGGCGCCTCCGACTGGGTGGAGAAGGACTGGGATTGGGCGATCACCGAGATCGCCAAGCGGATCAAGAAGACCCGCGACGAGAACTGGATCGAGACCAACGCCAAAGGCAACAAGGTGAAACGCACCGAAGCCCTGGCCATGGTCGGCGCTTCACCCTTCGATAACGAAGAATGCCAGTTGCTGGTCAAGATGCTCAGGGCTCTTGGCATCGTCTATATGGAGACACAAGCCCGCCTCTGACATTCCTCCACTGTCGCCAGTTTGGCGGAATCGTTTGGACGCGGCGCAATGACCAACCACTGGACCGATGTGGCTAATTCCGATGTCATCCTGGTCATCGGTGCCAACCCGGCCGAAAATCATCCGGCCTCATTCAAGCACATCGAACGGGCTATGGAACGGGGTGCCAAGCTCATCTCCATCGACCCCCGGTTCACCCGCTCCTCAGCCAAGGCAGATATCTTTGCCCAGATGCGCTCTGGCTCCGACATCGCGGTCATCGGCGCGCTCATCAACCATGTCATCAAGGATATCGAAGCACGGCCGGACAACTACAACCTCACCTACATCAAGGAATACACCAACGCCCCGACCCTGGTGAACCCCGCGTTCCAGGGGCCTGCGGAACTGGACGGTCTGTTCAGCGGTTACAACCCGACGACCCGCAGCTACAACAAGGCCACCTGGTCGTATCAACTGGACGCAGCCGGTGTGCCGATCAAGGACAAGACGCTTCAGGACCCCAACTGCGTCTTCCAGCTCCTCAAAAAGCACTACTCACGCTACACCCCGGCCAAGGTCAACGAGATTGCCGGTATCCCGGAATCTAAATTCCAGGAGATCGCCGACGTAGTGACCACCGCCGGTCCCAGAGACAAGTCCATGACCATCATGTACGCCATGGGCGCCACTCAGCATACCTACGGCACTCAAATCATCCGCGCCTATGGCATCCTGCAGTTCCTGCTGGGTAACGTCGGCGTATCCGGCGGCGGCATCAACGCCCTCCGCGGCGAGGCTAACGTCCAGGGCGCCACCGACTACTGCCTGCTCTTCCACATCCTGCCGGGCTACCTGCCGATGATGGTCGATACCGATGTCGACCTGGCCGCCTACAACACCCGCACCGCAGTGGTTAAAAAAGATCCCAAGAGTTTGAACTGGTGGAGCAACCGGCCGAAGTATATCGCCAGCATGCTCAAGACCTGGTTTGGTGAGAAGGGCACGACGGCAAACAACTTCGGCATGGACTGGCTGCCCAGGATCGATGTCGGCGCCAACCACTCCTGGATCCCCCTCTTCAAGAATATGTTCGCAGGTAAGATCAAAGGCCTGATGGTCTGGGGTATGAACCCGGTGGTGTGCGGTCCCAACAACACTCAAACCATCCAGGCTTTGGAAAAGCTTGACTGGATGATGGTTTCCGACCTCTGGGAGATCGAGACCGCCACCTTCTGGAAACGCCCCGGCGCCAATCCGGCCAGCATCAACACCGAAGTCTTCCAGTTGCCGGCTGCCGCGTCCATGGAAAAAGAAGGCTCGGTATCCAACTCCAGCCGCTGGATGCAGTGGCGTTACAAGGCGGTTGAACCGCCCGGAGACGCCATGGCCGACCTGGATATGATCAATCTCCTCATGCTCAAACTGCGTGAAATGTATGCTGCCGAGGGCGGTCCCAGCCCTGAAGCCATCCTGAATATGGATTGGAACTACGGCACCCATGTCGACCCGCAGCAGGTAGCCAAAGAGAACAACGGCTATGACTTGAAAACCGGTAAACTGATGGCCAACTTCGTCGGTCTTCTAGCTGACGGGACTACATCCTGCGGTAACTGGATCTATTCCGGCAGTTACAGTGAAACACTGGGCAACTTGTCGGAGCGACGCGACCTGGCCGACGGGCCCTTCAATATCGGCCTTAACGCCAAGTGGGCCTGGTCCTGGCCGCTCAACCGCCGCATCATCTACAACCGCGCTTCGGTCGACCTGGACGGTCAACCATGGAACCCGCGACTGCCGGTCGTTCGCTGGAACAACGACACCAAGGTTTGGGAAGGCGACATCATCGATGGCGGCTCCGGTCCGATCAACCAGGGTGGTTGGCTGCCATTCATCATGCTGGCCGAGGGCGTGGGTAATGTGTTCGGTCCCGGCCTGGTAGACGGTCCCTTCCCGGAGCACTACGAACCCTGGGAGAGCCCGGTAGCGAACGCCATGAGTGGCCAGGCGGATAACCCCACCTTCAAGATCTGGGAAGGCGACCTGGATGTCAAGGGCACGATCGCCAACTTCCCCATCGCCTGCACGACCTTCCGGCTGGTAGAGCACTGGCAGTCCGGCGCTATGACCCGCAACCTGCCGTGGCTGGTGGAAATGGCGCCCAAACCCTTCGTGGAAGTCAGTGAAGAACTGGCTCGTGAGAAGGGTATCGAACAGGGCGATATGGTCAAGCTCAGCTCCGCCCGCGGCAGCATCGAGCTCAATGCCATGATCACCAAACGGCTCAAGCCGTTCAACCTGGCTGGCAAGACCGTCCACCAGGTAGCCATGCCATGGCACTGGGGCTGGGCTGGTCTGTCCACCGGCGCCAGCGCCAATACCCTGTCGCCCAACGCCGGCGACGCCAACACCATGATCCCGGAATCCAAAGCCTTCCTCGTACAGATTGAGCGGATAGGCAGCGGAGACCTGCCGAAGATCACCGGCCGGGCGACTCCCATCGAGCCGCTGGTCATCCGAAGGGGGAGCTAGACAATGGCTAAAGGACTTTTAATCGATACCGTCAAGTGCACCGGTTGCCGGGGTTGCCAGGCAGCCTGCAAACAGTGGAACTTGAACCCGGGTGTTGAAACCGTGTTCAGCCCCACTCTGACCAACCCGGTGGAGACCAACGCTTACACCTTTGTCCATGTCGAATTCTTCGAGAAGGAGAAGGCGAACGGTGATCTCGGCTGGCACATGGTTTCCAAGAGATGTATGCATTGCATCAACCCAGCCTGCGTATCCGTATGCCCGGTAGGGGCGTTGCAAAAATTGGAAAACGGTCCGGTTGTCTGGGAAGAGGGCCGCTGCATCGGCTGCCGCTACTGCCAGAACGCCTGCCCGTTCGACATCCCCAAGTACACCTGGTACGACCAGGATGGCAAATCCGATCCCTGGCCAAAGATCGCCAAGTGCACCCTGTGCTGGGATCGGCAGGCGACCGGAACCCCCTCCGCGGAACCGGCCTGCGCCAAGACCTGCCCGCCCGACGCCATCCGTTTCGGCGAGCGTGAAGAACTCCTGGCTATCGCCAAGAACCGTATTCAGAAGAGTCCGGACAAATACTTTAATCACATCTACGGCGAGAATGAGGTCGGCGGTACCCAGGTGATGTTCATCTCCGCTGTATCTCCGCAGGACATCGGCTTTCCCGAAGTGGAAACGGAAGCTTACCCGGATTTCACCTGGGAATTCCTGTCCAAGATCCCGTACGAAGTGGCGGCACTGGGCGCCGTACTGGTGGGCACCTACGCCTTCCGGTCCATGCGCATGAAAGGCAGTGGCGCCGGCGATAGTAAAACTTCAACAAAAGGAGGCGTTCATTAGCGTGAACAACAGAAACGTACCCCTGTTTAGTTTCTGGGGCGTTGTCCAGATCCTCCTTGGTCTCGGCGCCATCGGCGTCGTGGTGGCCAAGCTGGTCTGGGGCCTCGGAGCGGTCACCAACCTTTCCGATAACTGGCCGTGGGGCCTGTGGGTCGCCTTCGACGTCGGCGTTTACATCGCCAGCGCAGCCGGCGGTTTCGTCCTGGCCGCCCTGGTTTATGTCTTCAAGATCGAGGCTTTCCGGCCGCTGGTCAAACCAGCGATCCTCATCGCCACCCTGGGCTACACCATCGGCGCCCTGGGTATCGCCGTGGATCTCGGCCGCAGCCCGCTCATCGTCCATCCGCTGTGGATGTGGCAGCCCTCCTCCATCATGTTCGAAGTGGCCTGGTGCGTCATGATGTACCTGACGGTCCTTTACTTCGAATTCAGCCCCAACGTCTTCGAGCGCTTCGGCCTCAAGAACGCCGCCAAGATACAGCACGCCGTGGTTATCCCGCTGGTTATCTTCGGCATCCTCCTGTCCTTCCTGCACCAGTCATCACTGGGCGCCCTGTTCCTGATCACTCCCGATCAGCAGGCACTGTGGCATCTGCCGCTCATGGGCTACCTCTTTGTTATCTCCGCCATGTCGCTGGGCCTTTCAGTGCTGACCTTCTTCAGCGTCATCATCGCCAAGTCCTGGAAACTGACGCTGCGGCTGGATCTCCTGCCCAAGGTCATGTCTATCGCCGCCTTTATACTGGCCTTCTACCTAGGCTTGCGCTTCTTCGACATGGCACGTTCAGGAAGTTTCTCAGCCTTCGCCTTCGATGAATTCGGTCTGCTCTTCCTGGCCGAGGTCGGCCTGGGCATGATCGTACCGATCATCCTCATCGCTATGAAAGGCGTCCGGGAGTCCCGTTCCGGCCTTTTGTGGAGCTCCGGGCTGATCATCATGGGGCTAATGCTCAACCGCATCAATACCCTGGTGATCTCGCATGCCCCGGCCCGGGTCGGCAGCTATGTCCCCACGGTGTGGGAATTCATCTTCACCCTGGGTCTGATCGCCGGAGCGATGTACGCCTTCCGTCTGGCCGCGAAATACCTGCCGCTCTTCTCCGAGCAGAAGGCCGGCCTGCCTGAATCAGTGGCCAGAACCAATCCTGAGGTTGTACCGGCCTAGTGGGAAAGCTGGACTATAAGCGCTGCCGCGCTGAGCTTAAGCGCTACGAGACCGAGCAACCCCAGGCGGGCGCGCTCACAGGCCTCAGTAATTCGATACTGGATATCCAGGAGTCGGTCCGAGCAAGTCTCGGGCCGGCTCCTGCCGTCTCCGCCGAGGCCATGAGCAACATGAATGCGGGAGTCCCGGCGATGGGCGGTAAGAGCCCGGTCATGCCGGGGGGCATCTTCCGGCCGGCCGCTGAGAAGCTGGCCGCGGTATTCACCAACACCGCCGGGGCCGCTTTCCCCCTGGATCGCATCCTGGCGCTGCCACAGCTCCAGGGAGACGATGTCTCCGCGGTGGCCGACGATCTGCTGGGAGGCCAATTGGATCTCGACGCCCTGGCTGAAGGCAGCGGCTTCAACGCCGAAACCATAGCTCTGTTCCTGCACAGCCTTTTCGTGCCGTTTTTCGAGCGGGAAGCCGAGCCCTACTCCCAGGCAGTCCTGGACCGGGAGATTAAATGGACCAGCGGCATCTGCCCCGTCTGCGGCGCTCCGCCGCGGTACGCGGTTTACTATGATGATAAAGGCTATCGGAAGCTATATTGCGGTCTCTGCCGCACCCAATGGCCTTACCCCCGCCACAAATGCCCGGTCTGCGAAAACCTGAAGGGCACCGCTTTGCGGATAATGACCCTCGGTGAAGACCAGGCACACATGGCAGAAGCCTGCGAATCCTGTAAGTCTTATATCAAGGCGACCGATGAGCGAAAGCTGTTGCGTGAATGTCTGCCGGTAATCGAGGACGTTGTCACAGCAGCGATCGATATCGCAGCCACGAAGGAAGGCTACAGCCGGGCCGCGTAAATTCTCCTGTAAGTCATAAGAAGGCGTATCGATGAATCGATACGCCTTCTTTGTTTTACCGGCAAAGACAGGAATTGCCGACTATTCAGATTTAAGCCGCACCCGCCTTTATGCTATATTATGCTGAACGATCATTCAGGGAGAGCGTCCAACATGATTTCAAAGATATTGGTTGCCAACCGCGGCGAGATTGCGATTCGGGTCATGCGAGCCTGCCGTGAACTCGGTATCAAAACGGTGGCTGTTTATTCCGAGGCTGACCAGGACGCCTTTTTCGCCAGCTACGCCGATGAAGCCTACCTGCTGGGACCGGCGCCGGCCACCCTGAGCTACCTCAATATGGATAAGATCATCGAAATAGCCAGGGCCTCCGGCGCCGAAGCCATACACCCCGGGTACGGTTTTCTATCCGAAAACCCCGCCTTTGCCCGAGCCTGTGAGAAAGCCAAGATCCTTTTCATTGGTCCCCCGTCCCACGTGCTCGACCTGACGGGCAACAAGATCACCGCCCGCGAGGAAGCGGTCAAAGCCGGGGTGCCGGTGATCCCCGGCACCGGTGAATGTCCCGCTGATTTCTCCCACCTTCAGGATGAACTCGGCGATATCGGCTACCCACTCATCGTCAAGCCGGCTGGCGGCGGCGGCGGTATCGGCATGGTCATCGCCCGGAACGACGCCGACCTGCAGCGCGCCCTGTGTTCTTCCCCGGAGATGGCGAAAAAGTATTTCGGCGTGGCCAGCGTGTATGTCGAAAAATACATTGAACGGCCGCGTCACATCGAGTTCCAGATACTGGCCGATAACCAGGGTAATATCATCCACCTGGGAGAGCGTGAGTGCTCCATCCAGCGTTTCCACTCCAAGGTGATCGAGGAATCCCCGTCACCGGCGCTGACGCCCGAGTTGAGAGCGGAGATGGGCGCGGCGGCGGTCAACCTGGCACGGGCTATCAAATATGTGGGCGCCGGTACGGTGGAGTTCATCTATTCCGAAGGGCGTTACTACTTCCTGGAGGTCAACGCCCGCATCCAGGTGGAACACCCGGTCACCGAGATGATCACCGGGATCGACCTGGTCAAGGAACAGATCAATATCGCCACCGGACTATCTCTTTCCATCAAACAGGAAGATGTAAAAACCAACGGTTGGGCTATCGAATGCCGCATCAACGCCGAAGATCCACTGCGGAACTTCATGCCTTCACCCGGCAAGCTGGCGGGTTACCGCTCGCCAGGCGGTATCGGCATCCGGGTGGATTCCGGTGTGCATAACGGTTACACCATCCCCGACTGCTACCACCCCATGATCAGCAAGCTGGTAGCCTGGGGCCGCGACCGCAACGAGGCCATCATGCGCATGCGGCGGGCGCTCAGCGAATATATCATCCTGGGCGTGGACACCAACCTCCTGCTGCATAAGGCGATACTGGAAAATTCCCGCTTCATCGCGGGAGACCTGGACACCGACTTCATCAGCCGTGAGATATCCCTCCTGGCCGACATGCAGCGTATCAGGGAGCGGGACAAGAACATCAACGTGCGGATGGAGCAGATCTTCGTCCGGCCGAAATAGGAAAATGACAGGCGGCACAGAACAATCATCGAACCGGGGCATGATCTCGGATAAAACCCTGCTCTACATCGGAGCACATCCGGACGATGAAAGTTTCGGCCCCGGCGCCACTCTGGCGCACTATGCCGCAAAGGGGATGAAGGTCTACTACGCTTGCGCCACACGGGGTGAGGCCGGCACCATCGACCCGCAATTCCTTACGTCCGGCCTGACGACCACCGGCGAAGTCCGCTGGGCGGAACTCGAATGCGCTGGAAAGGCCCTGGGGCTGGCTGGTATCTTCCACCTGGGCTACCGGGACTCCGGTATGGCCGGCAGCGCCGACAATGATCATCCGGACGCCCTCTGCAACGCTCCAATCGAAGCAGTCACCGAACGCATCGTCAAGATCATTCGTGAAGTCACCCCTCAGGTCATCCTCACTCACGACCCATGCGGCGACTACGGCCACCCCGACCATATCGCCATACACAAGGCAGTTACCGCGGCTTTTCACGCCGCCGGCGAGGGAAGCAAGTTTCCGGAATCAGGCGCACCGTTTCAACCGATGAAGCTTTATTACAGCGTCTTCCCCCGGAAACTCCTTAAAACGGCGGTGAGATTGCTGCCACTCTTCGGACAGGATCCGAAACGCTTCGGACGCAATAATGACATCGACCTGACCGCACTGGCAGGTGAAAACCTGCCCGTAAACGCGATCGTGAGCCTCGATAAGTGCGACCTCGAAGCCCGGGACAAGGCTTCAGCCTGCCACCGAAGCCAACTCGAGGGAGGTCCGCCCCGGCGCGGCCTTTTAAAAATCCTCGACCGGATCACCGGCAGACGCGATACCTTCACCCGCGCCCATCCTCCCACGATCGATAAGCGAGAAAAGGATTTGTTCGAAAGGGTCTAATTATCCCTTCGAAAAACCTTACTTCACTCCCCAACCCAATATAGACAATTATAAGTATTTCAAAACCTTGCACCAATTATTGTTAACTGTTATAATCCGGGCAATAGGATTTCTTTGTACCTTAACACAGTACACCCACACCTCATGCTGAGAATCTTAGCCCGCATCCGGCTGGAGGTTCTCAATATGGCACCTTAAGCCTGTCGTTACCACCCCCCATCTCAAGCGACATTAACGGATTTGTTGTCGCTTTTCGGCAGCGCCTTCCAAGACTTCAATACAAGGAGATTCAAAGGATGGCTTTATGCACAACCGATACATATTTTAGAAATTGGATGCTATTAGACCATTCCCGTTCCTATCCAGATTTGACCTGCAGGGAACTGGGTGAACAATTCGGACTATCACCCCAGAGAGTATCACAACTGCTCAGAATCCATTCCTGCAAACAACTGATCCAGCGCCGCAACCAACTCCTCTTGCGCTATCATGAAAAGCACATCATCTCAGGCGACGGTGTTCAGGGTGAACTGTTTGCCCTGACTCGCGGTAAAGACTACTACAGAATTCAACAAGGTATCCGTAACTGCACCTGCGTGGTATGTCCGACTAAAACTTTGCCCAGCATCCCTGATTCCAGCGCAGGCAACTTTACGGAACAGACTAAGGAGGTTGAAGATGTTTAACACCATCTCCAATACCGAACCTAACCCTGTCGGGGAGTTGGTTCTTTCTGACAATAATGTTTGTGGCGGCCAGATCAAGGTTTTCCTGATCGATGATCAACCTATCGTGCGAACCGGTTTGAAAACCCTGCTTCAGGAGGAGCCGGATTTGATTTGCGTCGGAGAAGCCGACGGGAACTGGGGAGCTCTCCAACTGATAGAAGAAGCCAAGCCGGATGTGGTGGTTGTGGAAAGTGAGCTCAACAGCGTGGATAGCCTGGAGATCGCCAAGGCTATCATGAAAAACACTCTGAATACGGAAGTCATTATTCTGACTAACCGCGGCGATGAATTCGGTTTAGTGCACGCCATGCAGTATGAGATAGCGGGATTCATCACACGAAAGAGTTCAAAATCGCTCATCGCCAACGCTATTCGCTCTATCGCCTGCGGGGGTGGTGTATGGGATAAACAATTACTCAGAAAAGCCATCAGACTGCTCCAACTTCCTAACAGCGTGCTCACCAATCCTGAGACCGGGGAAAAGCTTTCCAACGCGGAAGTTATAAACCAGCAATTAACGTCCAAAGAGTTAAGTACACTTAATTTGATCGTAGAAGGACGCACCAACAAGGATATTGCGCTCAAACTGGGTGTTTCCGAGTCATCGGTCAAGGGTTATGTTACCAAGATAATGCAGAAGCTGAACGTATCCAACCGCACCCAGATAGCCCTCAAAGTGACACAACTCAACGAAAGCTAACTCATAATTTCAGCCGCAGGAACCGGACACCTAACCGATAATCCCAAGGACAACCGGATCAGAGGGGCACCTACAAGCCTCCACGGATTCTCTTTTTATCTTCCCATCCACAATGCAGTCAAAATCTTAGAACCATCCGAACGTCAGAACCTATCGAGACCCAGTGTCTGTTGTTCCCGTCCGTCCCAACGACAACCACAATAATCCACTGTAGTGTTGACGACCGGAATCGTTGTTAGGGATATAAATTATAGGGGTTATTATTCTCTAATATTATATACGTATAATGGCGTATATACATCCACCTTAAACTAGTATATACTATAACAGTATAAAGAAAAGTTACCAGTCACCTTTTTGCCTGCGTCATCACTGGTGACATTCAAAGGAAGGAAGGCAGGAATGCAATTGACATCCGGAAGAGACCGGATGGCACCGGGAAAGACCGACACCATCATAAATCTAAGTAAGGAGTAAAGAATGTCTGGTTTTCATTCAACAGTAAGCAGAAGAGAATTCATGAAGGCCCTCGGCCTGACCGGCGCCGGACTCGGCGCTGCCGCGGCCCTGGCGCCGGCCATTCACGATGTTGACGAGCTGATGTCGGCGCCGACCTCGCTCAAGAATTATCCCTGGTACGTCAAAGAGCGCGAACATCTGGATACCACCACCGAGACCGACTGGGACCTGTTGAAGCGCTGGGACAACCGCTTCAACGCCCAGAGCACCTATGCCAAATCGCATTATCCGTCCAACGCCGGCACTGCTGACCGCGCTGCCAGCGGCACCGCCAGACGGAACGAGCGCTACGCACAGAATCTGCCCGGCTATGATCATAAATGGCGCGCCCTGAACGCTGCCAAGAGCGACAGTAGCGAAGCTCCCTCCTACGGTTTCGCCGGTTTCACCGATCATGAAGAGGCCGGTTCTTCCAACGAGGACCTCGGCCTGCCTAAATGGAACGGTTCCCCGGAAGAAAATTCCCGTCTGTTGATGGCCGCCATGAGGTTCTTCGGCGCCTCCATAGTCGGTTTCGATGAGTTCGACACCAAATATCAGACCAAGCTCGCCCGCCTCTGTACCAGCTCCGGCAACAACGCCGTCTATCCTGCCCTGCCGGATCCGGCCAGGGCTCAGTGGTACGAGTTTGCTAATACACCGGACGGCCGGGCTTACGAAACGAAGGACGCCGGTGGCACCCACATGATCAGCCCCGCCACCGGGACCTACTTCATCTCCTGGGCTACCTCCCAGACCCCGGAACTGCGCGGCACCAACGGCATCCTGGCCAATGGCAATAACCCCACTATCAGCAAATGGCATGAGAACATCAAGGTCCGCCTGGCCAGGTTCCTGAACGCCCTGGGTGGCTTTCAGGTATACGGCTTGACCGGCGACCAGAGCTTCGTCGTCAGCTCAGAGCTCGGCATCGTGCTGACCGGCGGTGGCGAGGTCTCCCGCCAGCAGCTGTACTCCAACGACATCGACCTGGGCCCCAACCACAACTCCGCCAACATGATGACCAACTTCCCACTGGCCCCGACCAATCCCATCGACGCCGGCATGTGGAAGTTCTGCCTGTCTTGCGGCATCTGCGCCGATCAGTGCCCTTCCAATTCTATCTCGACCGCCAAAGAACCCACCTGGGAAATCCCGCCCATCGAAGGACTGCCCAACGTGACTAAAGTTCCGGGCGCCAAGATGTTGTGGACCGATATGATCGGCTGCCGCAACTACACCTCCCAATTCGACGGCTGCGCCCCGAAACTGGTCCGCCCCAATGACTACGGCGGCGGCCGGTCTTGCTTCTCCGTCTGCCCCTTCGGCGGCGACCGCATGGCGATGGGACACAACGTGATCCGGACAGCAATGGCCACCACAACGCTACTCAATGGTTTCATGGCCAGCATGGCGGACGTCTTCGGTACCGGCCAGACCGCCCTGCGCCCGGATGAGTGGTGGGATATGGGTCTGCCGGCTTTCGGCTTCCCGACCCACATCCAGGCAACCAAGGGTCAGTGGAAGATGTAAGGTTCCCCGCAAGGGAAATAAATAAGTTTAAAGAGGTAACTTAGTATGTGGTTTATCGCTGCTCTTATCGTCGGTACCGGCCTTACCGCTCTCGCCTTCTGGCTGCGTGGCAAGGGTTTCAAGTTCGCCTGGTATGAGGCCCTCATCGCCGTTATCGGCGTGGCCCTGCTCCTCTTCGGCATCCAGAACTACTTCGGATTCACGTCCGAGTTCGAGTCCGATGCCGCCACCACGGCCCTCCTGCTCATGGGCATCCCGGCTCTTATCCTCCTGGCTGTATCCGGCCTGCTGATCAGCCGCAGGAACAAGACTGCCTAGCCTAAAAGAGTAATCACAGGAACAACCTGATCAGGGGGGAGGCCTGTAGGCCTCCCCCCTGATCTTTTTGCTTAAAATAAACTATCCTTAAAGAAACCTCTGAAATACTCCAGGTTTTTCGGAATAAGAACCTTTGAGATTCTTCGTTGACGCTCAGAAAGACAGTCCAAGGGACTGCGTCTGGAATAAAAACGGATTTATTCAGAGGATCGTTAATAGTACCCGAATAATCGTGACTTCATTCAAACGTCCCAATTCTGCTGCATCAGACCAATTTATATTGGCTATTCATACTTTCGTCTTACTTTTTTCATACTAAAGTTATCATCCATAATGCTTAGGTCTTCTAGTACTTTAGGACGATGTTTTATGCCGGTTGAAGGTTTAGAATATTAACAATGTCTATAACGAGGCGCCAGCTATCACCGTTATAACGCCAATTAATCAGCTAATGTCGATTAAGGAGGCTATCCATGTCTTTGGCCTTCGGGAAAGACCGGATGACGATCGGAAAAGACCGGTAAAGTCCAAATCAAAGAAAGGGAGAAGAAATGACCAAGTTTCATTCAACAGTTAGCCGCAGAGAATTCATGACCGCCCTCGGCCTGACCGGCGCCGGCCTCGGCGCCCCCGCCGCGGTCGCCCCCGCCGTCCATGACCTCGATGAGCTCATGGCATCACCAACTTCCACCAACTCGCTGCCTTGGTATGTCAAGGAACGCGAACTCATGAACCCCACCACCGAAGTGGATTGGGATGTCCTGAAACGCGCCGACAACCGCTACAACGTCCAGGGTCAACCCACCCGCTCCTTCTATCCCTCTTTCGCCGGAACCGCCGACAGGTCGGCGAAAGGCAGCGCCCGAAGAGACAAGCGCTATGCTGATGACGAACCTGGTTACGACCTCAAATGGCGGGCTCTGCAGAATGGCAGAAGCGCCGGCGGCTCACACCCTGCTTGGACCCATGCCGGTCTCGAAGAAACCGAACTGAAAAAAGCGCCGACCCCGGCCGAAATGGGCAAACCCAACTGGACCGGCACCCCGGAAGAGGCCTCCCGCCTGGTGATGGCCGCTATCCGCTATTACGGCATGGCCTTGGTCGGCTTCGCCGAGTTGAACAACACCTATCGCAACAAACTGGTCATGGAATACACCAGCACCGGTAACGGCAGCACCAACTGGGACGATCCCAAGCTGCAGAATCCTGAAGCCTGGGAACGCTACGTTTACGAAGATGTGCCCAAAGCCTACCGCGAAAAGACTTCCGCCGGCGGCTACAAGTGCGCCATCCCCACCAAACCCCTCTCCATGATCTTGTTCGGTTGCCCGCAGACACCCGAAGCCCGCAAGACCAATGCAATTATCGCCAATACCAACGCCACCATCCCAGATAACTTCCACGGCATCATCGAATCCCGCCTGTCTAAGTTCCTCCGCTCGCTGGGTGATTACCAGATGTTCGGTAACTCCGGTCATCAGAGTATGCCGGTAACCGCCGGCGTTGCCACCTGCCTGACTGGCGTCGGCGAACAAGCCCGCCAGAACAACTACGCCCTGAGCTTCGAGGTCGGCCCCAACTATAACCCGCTGACCCTGCTCACTGACCTGGTGCTGGCTCCCACCAAACCCATCGATGCCGGCATGTGGCGCTTCTGCCACGGCTGCGCCATCTGTGCCCACCAGTGCCCTTCCAACTCCATCTCCACCGACAAAGAACCCACCTGGGAGATCCCGCTGACTGAAGGCAAGAAGACCCTTTACAAGAATCCCGGCCCGAAACTGTTCTGGAGCAATATCGTCGGCTGTCGAAACTACACTTCCGAGTTCGACGGCTGCGCCCCCAAGGATGTCCTGGGCGATGCCGGCGGTGGCCGGTCCTGCTTCGGGGTCTGCCCATTCGGTGAGGACAGAGCGGCCATGGCTCACGAACTCATCCGCACCACCGCCGCTCACACCGGTATCTTCAACAGCTTCTTCGCCAGCATGGCTGACGTCTTTGGTACCGGCCAGGCTGCCCTGCGCCCGGATGAGTGGTGGGATATGCAACTCCCAGCCCACGGTTCACCCACCCACATCCGCGCCACCAAGGGTCAATGGAAGATGTAAGGACTCCCTCAAGAGGGAAATAAATAAGTTTAAAAGAGGTAACTTAGTATGTGGTTTATCGCTGCTCTTATCATCGGTACCGGTCTTACCGCTCTCGCCTTCTGGCTGCGTGGCAAGGGTTTCAAGTTCGCCTGGTATGAGGCGCTCCTCGCCGTTATCGGCGTGGCCCTTCTCCTCTTCGGCATCCAGAACTACTTCGGCTTCACCTCCGAATTCGAGTCTTCCGCCGCCACCACGGCCCTCCTGCTCATGGGCATCCCGGCTCTTATCCTCCTGGCTGTATCCGGCCTCCTGGTCAGCCGCAGGAACAAGACCGCCTAGTCCAAAGGCAATCTGGCAAACTGGGGAGGCCTTTAAGACCTCCCCAGTTTTTTATTTCGAACTCTCCACCGCTACGCAGCAAATCCTCCAGTTCTTGATGATCCAGTTATCCAAGTAAAAATATTAATCCCCGAACGGGAACTCAGATTGACACTGTCAAGGCGAAATTGTATCATTAATAACAAATATTAGCTTATGATTAACAACGTGAAAACAAATATTTATCATATTTCATACACTCCGGGATTTAAATTCGTTTGCCTTCATTTCTGGGGCTGCAACATGGAATGCAAGGGTTGTTTGTGCAAGAGAGAGATATGGGATTCACTCTTAAAGGAAAACCTGCTTACGCATCTGAATGACCCCCCGAAAGAACCTGCAGCGCCTCCGGAACGATTTTTGAATCTGGAAGAGGTGATGCAAATACTGAGCACGTTGGACGTAGCCCTGGTTAGATTGGAGGGGATGGAGCCAACCATCGACCCGCAATACCTCCAACTGACCGAGGCCATACACCAGAGAATCGGATGCCGTATCGTAGTTGCCACCAATATCTGTGAGTTGCCTTCACTCGAACATACCGACATGGTGGTCGCCGGCATCAACGCTATAACAGACAGCCTCCACAAGGAATACACCGGCATCTCTAACAAGAATATCCTGGAAAACCTGGTCAAGGTTTACGAATCAGGTAAAAGGCTGGAGGTCACGTCCCCGTTCATTCCCGATTACATCGGTCTCGAGGAGACGGAACGAATCGCCAAATTCATTGCCGGTATCGACAAAAACATCTCATATGTTATATTCCCCTATTACAAGGCCGGAGATAATCCCTGGCGGCGGCCTACCCACGAAGAGATGGATCAGGCGGGCGAGTTAGCTAAAAAGTATCTCACCAATGTCCGGTATTATTATGGAGATGAAGAGCTGGATTTTCAGGTAGACACCATCGTCCCTGACGCCGCCACTTTTCAGAAGATCGTTGAAAGCCGAACCCACTAGAACCTTTGCCGCGTTTATCGCGCACCCGGCGAATGCCAGTATCAAGTCTATTTTTCAGAATTATTAAACCATGAAGACAAACATCTATCATATAGGATACACCCAGGCAATCAAAGAAGTCTCGATATTCTTCTGGGGCTGCAATTTCAAATGCAAAGGGTGCCTGTGCCACAAAGAGATCCGCAATTATCTGCTTAAAGAGAACCTGCATCTTTTTAACGAAGAACCGAAAGGAATCGCTCCGTTTCCCGATAAATTCCTGGACGTCGATGAAGTGGCGCAAGCCCTTGAGGGATTGGATTTTAACCGTGTGCTTCTGGAAGGTCAGGAGGCGTCACTCGATCCGGCATACCCGCTATTGACTGAAACCCTCCACAAGAAATTCGGTAGCCGTAATATCCTGTGCACCAACGCCTACAAAATACCGTCGCTGGAACATACGGACGAATTACAGATTGGCCTGAAGGCTTTTACGGACAGGGTGCACCGTGACTACACCGGGAAGTCAAATAAAAAGGTCCTCGATAATTTTACCTCCTTGTATCGATCAGGCAGGAAGCTGACAGTGTCATCGATCTTCATCCCGGAATATATCGACGCTGAAGAAACAGAGCGCATAGCCGAGTTCCTCGCCAGTCTGGATAAAAATATCCCCTACCATATACTGGCCTACTTCAAAGCCGGCGATAGTCCCTGGCGAAGGCCGACACACGATGAAATCGATCAGGCTGCCAGCCTGGCAAGAAAACACTTGAACAGGGTCTGGGGCTGGCGGGGGGATGAAGAAGTGATGCACGCGATGAAGAGGATTTTTTAACATGCTGACGAATATCTACCATATAACATACACACCGGAAATCAAAGAGGTGGAACTCTTCTTCTGGGGATGCAACATGACCTGCAAAGGGTGTCTCTGTAAGAGAACTGCCTGGGATTTTCTCCTGAAGGAAACGAAAACAGATCTCACCAAGCCACCTCTGGAAGGCATGGCCAAACCGCCGGAGAAATTCCTGGAACTCGAAGAAGTACTGCAAATCCTGGATAAACTGGATATCAAGCAAATCACCCTGGGCGGTATGGAGCCCACCATAGACCCCATGTTTCCTGAAATAACAAAAGCTCTCCATGAAAGATATGGAAGCTTCAACGTGGTATTCACTAACCTTTATGAGATCTCCGACTTCAAGGACACGGATATCGTGGTTTTTGGCCTGAATGCCGTTACGGATAGTCTCCATGAAGACTATTGTGGAAATTCAAATAAACAGATCCTGGAAAACTTCGCCAAAGTATATCAGCAAGGAAACAAGTTGGGGGTGGCAACACCTTTCATCCCCGGTTATATAGGCATCCAGGAAATCGAAAACATCGCCAAATTCTTAGCCGATACAAGCAAAGACATCTCTTACTTCATCCGCCCTTACTGCGTGGCGGGGGATAATCCGTGGCGCTCGCCGGACCATCAGGAGATGGATGAGGCGGTGAGCACCGCCAGGAAACACCTGAACAAGGTCAATTTTCTTTACGGGGATGAGGAACTTAAATTTGAGGTAATCACCATCTTCCCCGATTCTGGTTCCCTTACAAAAATCGTTCAAGGCTGATAATATAAAGGTCCGACCCTGCCAGTTTCGAGATTTTTACCTCCAGGAGAATCAACATCGTGAAAACAAATATCTACCATATTACCTATACCCCGGAACTGAAAGAAGTCTCGCTCTACTTCTGGAACTGTAATTTCAAGTGCAAAGGATGCCTGTGTAAGAAGATCCCGGATGATCCTTCCTTAAAGGAAAACCTGGTGGCGCATCTCGAGGAACCGAACGGCATCGCCAAGGCTCCAGAACGGTTTTTGGACTTCGAGGAGCTGATGCAGATACTCGATAAACTGGAAATCAAAAAAGTGATGATGATGGGGATGGAAGCGATTCTTGATCCCCAGTACCCGCTGCTGACTAAAACTTTCCATGAAAAATATGGGAGCTACAATATCGTCTGCACGAATCTCTTTGAAATGCCCCCGCTCGAGGATACGGACAAAGTCGAGGTCGGGATAAAAGCCGTTACCGATAGTCTGAATATTGACTACACAGGGGAATCAAATAATAAGGTGTTAGAGAACTTCGTCAAACTCTATAAGTCAGGCGTTGACCTGGTGGTCGAGTCGGTCCTGATCCCTGAATACATCGATGCCGAAGAGATCGAACGCATCGCTGAGTTCATCGCCAGTGTCGATAAAGACATCTTTTTCGTATTACTGCCTTACTTCAAATCCGGGGATAACCCGTGGCGGCGGCCTACCCGCGAGGAAATAGACAAAGCGGCGAGCCTGGCAAAAAAACATCTCACCAATGTCTATTCGGTCTACGGCGACGAAGAGTTGAAGTATGAGGTGGTGAGGGTCTTTTAACGCGACAGATTTCACAGAGCATTACCTAAAAGAATTATCCTAGATTGACACCAGTAATAAAGAATGTTATTCTTTATTCGATAAAAGGTAAAAAAGACCAACAAGTATCAATGTTCTTTTTCACCCCTGACGAGCAGGTTTAACAGGCAGTTCCTGCCGATTACCACCAACCCCCCTTTCGGTAGTAATTTGCAGGACCTGCCTACTTTACAGGTAATTAGTTGCGGTTGGTAATCACCGCTTCATTAATACAAAAGAGGCTGTTATGGATGTATTCGTTTCATGGAGTGGCGGTAAGGACTGTACTCTGTCATGTTATCGCGCCATGAAAGAAGGCCATAATGTTCGGCGGCTCGCCACCATGGCCACTATCGAACTGGGCCGCATGTATCCGCACCACCTGACCGCGGACGTCCTGGAATGCCAGGCCAAAGCCATGGATATTCCCCTGAAGGTCGCCTGGACGCAAAGCAGCACTTACACCGAAACCTACATCAAGATGCTGAAAGAGTTTAGAAAAGAAGGCATCACCGGCGGCGTTTTCGGCGATGTCAGCCTGGGCAACCCGGACATGGATGAACATCTGGAATGGGTTCAGCACGTGTGTAAGGCCGCCGACATGGAGGTCATCTTACCCCTCTGGAACGAGGATAGAACATCTCTCATCACCGACCTCATCGATTCCGGCTTCAAAGCCATGATTATCGCGGCCGATAACTGCCAGCTCGACGACAACTGGATCGGCAAGATCATGGATCATAAAATGCTGGCTGAGCTGAAGTCTCTCCACAGCAATTCATCCGGCGGCAAAGTCGGACTTTATCACACCCTGACCGTCGACGGCCCACTGTTCAAAAAACGGATGGAGATACTTGAATCCGAGGTCATCTTCAAAGAGTACGGACTCCTCGACGGCAAGCCTACCAAATGCCCGTTCTGGTACCTGGATATCAAGCGTTGCGGTCTGGCCGAAAAAACCGACCTGGTAAGTTCAAAACTCTAGCAGACATGAAAACCAATATCTATCATATTACCTACACCCCGGACACTCGCAGCGCCTCCCTCCGGTTCTGGGGCTGTAATATGATCTGCCTGGGGTGCCTGTGCAAGGAAGGCGTTTACGACCACCTGCTCAAAGAGAACCGGTTGGAAGGTTCCCAACGCATAGTCGACAGCAGGAAAAAACCGGAACGAATGCTTGACCTGGAAGAGGTCATAGAATATCTCTCGGGACTTGAGCTTGAGCGGGTATTCTTTACCGGTGAGGAAGCTTCTGTCGACCCCCATTTTGGCACCATAACAAAGGTTATCCACGAGAAATTCCACACCGAAAATGTATTGTACACCAACGGTTATGACATGGCGTCAATCGACGATATCGACACCATCGAGGTCGGAATTAAAGCTATTTCAGAGGACCTGCACCTGCGTTATACAGGGCGGCCGGTAGGTCCGGTGAAAGAGAATTTCATCAAGTATGCCGCATCCGGGAAAAAACTTACCGCGGCATCAATTTTGATACCCGGACTGGTTGAAGCCGAAGAGATCGAAAAAATCGCGCTTTTTATCGCAAGCGTCAACAAAGACATTCCATTTTTTGTTCTACCGTATTTCCCTGCCGGGGATAATCCATGGCGGAAGACTGAACCGTGGGAAGTGGAGGAGGCAGCGCAGCGGGTCAGGAAATATCTAACGCACGTTTCCAATTGCCAGGGGACAGATCAGGAGATCGTGCACGACGTGGAACGTGTCTTCTAGACTCCTGCACATAATTTGACATGCCAGGTCTTCTTACAGCGTTCATAATTGGTATCGGGCCGGGAGGAAAACAATTTCTGACGCCCAAAGCCGAAAAGATCATCGATTCCTGTGGTGTGGTGGTGGGCTGGGCACAAGCGCTTAACACGGTACGCCCCCTTATTGAAGGCAAAATGGTTATCGAGCAAACTTGCGCCGATTACCAGAACGCTCTGTCGTCAGCATCTGAAACAGCCCGCTCCCTGACCACCAACGTCGCCGTTCTGGTTGCCGATGACCCGCTGACTTACTCTGCCGGTTTGGACAGTTTCAAAAGACCTTTCTCCGGCTTCAAGCTGGAAATAATACCCGCCATCAGCAGTTTTCAGCTTGCCGCCGCGGCAGCTAAAATCTCATTAGAAGACTCTTTACTGGTTGTCTATGCTCCTGACGCCCAGGGCAACATCGACGAAGAAGACCTTAACAACAAACGCCGGCGCATGCTCGGCGCTTTTGATTCATCCTATCACCTGATAATCATGAGCGACCTGGAACAGACCCTGGGGCAGACGGCCGCTTTTCTTATCGCCAACGGGTTACCACGGGATGCCCGGGCCATAATCGGAGAACAAATCGGGACGGACGAAGAGGTCATCACAACGACGGACCTTGAAAGCGCCGCTGCGACCAGCTACCATTGGATGTCAATGATGATCATCAAGGCAACAGCCCCCGTAACCCGGCAAAGAACATAATGATGAACGTATTTCATATCACATACGAGCCTCAATATAAGATTCTTGACCTGCATTTCTGGGGATGCAACCTGAAATGCCGCGGCTGCTACAAAAACTATGATGTTTTTGATCTTGGTTTGACCGAAAACCCGCTCGAACGCCTGCTATCTTTACCCGAAGCATCTCCCCCAACACGATTTTTGAAATTTGATGAGGTATTAAACCATATCAAATCGATCAATCCCGAATATACCATCTTTATGGGCCAGGAAGCCGTCTTAGACGCCGAACTGCCCCTATTGGCAGCCGCGATTCACGAGACGACAAAAAGCCGGATCATATTACTCACCAATGGATTGAAAATGGCCGACCTTACTCATGTCGATGAAGTTGTTTTCAGTTTCAAGGCATTCAATGACGACGTGCACAAGCAATACACCGGGGGTTCAAACGCACAGATCCTGACTAATTTCAAAAAATTATACGCGTCCGGAGCGCCAGTTCAAGCGGAAATAGCCTATATACCTGGTTTAGTCGAAGAAAAGGAAATCGAAGACCTGGCCCGATACCTGGCTGGCATAGACGCGGATGTACCATTTCGGGTAACCTCTTATTTTGCTGTGCCAGGCGCTCCCTGGAAACCAGCCGGTAAGGATCAAGTCGAGAAAGCCGCGATCAGGGCACGATTACATCTGAGAAACGTGACCACGATAACATCGGACATGAAGAGCTCAAGCTGGAAACCTGTGAGGATTTTTTAACTAGATGAAGCTAAGCCGTAATGCGCGAATCACCCTGCAAAAAAGGTATCTGAAACGGGACGAAACCGGACGCCTCATCGAAGAACCTGAGGATATGTTCCGCCGGGTCTCAAAAACGGTAGCATCCGCGGAATTAAAATACGGTTCACCCGATGCCGCCTCATCCTGGGACGAAGAATTCTACCAGATGATGACCCGGCTGGAGTTTCTGCCGAATTCGCCGACCCTGCTGAACGCAGGACAGGAACTGGGATTACTATCATCCTGTTTTGTGCTGCCGGTCGAAGATTCCATAGACGGAATCTCAAGGACTGTCAGGGAAGCGATGTTGATCCAGCAATACGGCGGAGGAACGGGATACTCTTTTTCATCGATCCGCCCCGAGGGGGACTTTGTCGCGGGGTATCGGCCTGCCGCCGGGGGACCGGTCAAGTTAATCAACGTTTTTTCCGAATCGGCCAATTATATTCGGCAGGCTGGCGTCAGGTGCGGGTGTAATGCCGCAAGTCTACCGGTAACCCATCCCGACATTATGAATTTCATCAAGGCCAAGAGTGACGGTTCGTGTTCGGCCAATTTTGCGACGAATATTTCTATTACGGACGATTTTATCGAAAAGGTCAGGCGGGGCGATAACTTCAGCCTGGTAAATCCGCGCAACGGCGCCGTTACCGGCGAATTATCGGCAAGAGAGGTTTTTACCACGATCGCCCAGGGAGCATGGTCGACCGGGGACCCGGGAATAATATTTATCGACCGGATAAAGGAGAGCAATCCTACACCTCACCTGGGAGCTTTCGATACGACAGACCCCTGCGGCGGTCAACTCCTGCTGCCATACGAATCCGCCACCCTGGGGACGATTAACCTGTCACTCATGGTAAAACGCGACCAGAACGGACCGGCGGTGGATTTCGACCGGCTTGCCGGGATCATTCCGAAAGCGGTTCGATTTCTCGATGACGCGTTGGACGTGAATCGTTTTCCATTCTCCCAGGTTGAAAATGCGGCGCTTGCGACCCGAAAAATCGGCCTCGGCTTCATGGGCTTTGCGGAGATGCTCATGCAGCTCGGCATCCCATACAATTCAGAGGAGGCATTGTCAGTAGCGGATCAACTGATGCGATTCTTCTCTGACACCGTGCGCCGTTCAAGCGAGCAACTGGCCCAAGAACGCGGCGCATTTCCCGCGTTTCCGGGCAGTATCTACGATCACGCGGAAGGCAAGCCGATACGAAACGCCTCGTGCGTGACCTTCACCAATACCGGCACGACCAGCATCATCGCCAATACCTCCAGCGGCATTCACCCCATCTACTCACTGGTGATGGTACGTAATATACTCGATGGCGAGCGGCTGCTGGATATTAATGAGCAATTTGAAAGAACGGCACGGGAACACGGTTTTTTCAGCCGCGGACTGGTGGAAAAATTGTTAGCCGGAGAAAGCCCGCAAGATTGCCTGGAAATTCCCCAACCCCACCGGAGAATTTTGGCAACCGCGAAAGATATCGAACCGGAGTGGTGCATCCGCATGCAATCCATTTTCCAGCGTTATACGGATAACGCGGTATCTCAGACAGTCAATTTCCCGAAAGAAGCCACTGTTGACGATATCGCTAACCTATTTTTAAAAGCACATGAACTTGGAATCAAGGGAATAACAGCCTACAGAGATACCAGCCGGGATGTCCAGGTGCTTTGTACCGGGGATGCCTGCCTCGACGTCATTGAAGGTTATTTCAACGGCGATCTCAAATAAAAACGGATAATACCGAACGGATTCTTTGTGATATCGGCGGATTAGTTTTTGATCGATAACATCTGGATTTTTATCCTGGCCGTGGTTTTGGATCTGGCGCTCGCCGAGCCTCCCAACGCCATCCATCTGACCGTCTGGATCGGCAGGACTATTGCGGTCTTCGAAAAGATCGGGTTGGCTATCCGCGGAATAAAACTTCAATTTATTTTCGGAATGCTTGTATCCGTGTTTCTGATCGGTATCATCGGTTTTTCAAGCTATCTTCTACTCCAGTATCTTTCCGGAATTCACACCGGGTTATTTATCATCGCCGCGGTATTGTTGTTTAAACCTACATTCTGCCTGAGGGAAAGCTGGCAATTATCCCTGGGCATCAAAAAATACCTGGAAAGCGACTGCACCGATATCCAAAAAGCGGATCGCAAAATCCGCTTCCTGCTGACTACGGTGGAACACGGCGAAAATGGAAGCACCGATACCCAGCCGATTATTTCCTCGACGATCAGATCCCTTATGGAGAACGCCTCGGATTTTTTAGTAGCGCCGCTTTTTTACTATCTGTTCCTGGGGGTACCGGGTGCCATCGCTTACCGGGTCTCCAATACTCTGGACGGCATGCTGGGACACCGCGGTCAATATGAATACCTGGGCAAGTTTGCCGCGCATTTTGACGATGTGCTCAATTTCATTCCCGCCAGGCTCACCGGCTTCACCCTGGTCGCCGCAGCATGGTTCTCAGGCCTGAATGCAAAAAACGCCTGGCGGATCATGCTGAGAGATCACGGCAAAACGGAAAGTCCTAACGCCGGCTGGCCCATGGCAGCTGCCGCCGGAGCGCTTGAGGTCCGGTTGGACCGCGCGGGGCACTACGAACTAGGCGATGCCGCCCGGCCACTCACCGCAGCCACGATTGGCCAGGGCGTCAGATTGTTCCGTTTCATGGCTGCAATCAACATTATATTCAGTGTTGGAATACTCTTTCTGTTATACTTCCTAACGTAATTACTTTCTGGAGGCCACTACATGGCGCGTGAAATGACACACTGTTTCGTTAAAATTCCCGTGAAACCGCTGGATGAAGCAACCCTGGAAAGGGTCAAACAACTGGAGCGTAAACTGGGAGCCCAGCTCATCGCTTTCGCAGCTCACAATGATGAGTATGCCCGCCTTACAGCGGAACAGCTTAAAGAAATAGACGATTTAGGTAAAGAAATCGATGCCGCGATCGTCGCATACAGCAGTGGAAACACGGTTCAGCGCCGCCCGCGCGCCTGTTAAAACGATTCTGAGTTTGCCGATGACCCAGCAATCTAAATACAAGATGATCTATCTGGACAACGCCGCCAGCACGCCCACCGACTCCCGGGTGGTCGAGGCAATGCTGCCCTATTTCAATACCATATACGGCAATCCGTCAGCCATTCACCCCATGGGTTGTCATTCCAGTGACGCATTGGAGAATGCCCGCCGCCAGGTGGCAGCGTTGATCAATTGCCACCCTGAAGACATAATTTTCACCAGCGGCGGGACGGAAGCCGATAATCTGGCGCTCTTAGGACTGACCGCCGCCAGCGTCACCAAGGGCAATCATATTATCACAAGCCAAATCGAACATCACGCGATCCTGGAAACCTGCCATCATCTTGAAAAGAAGGGAATTCAGATCACATATCTACCGGTGGATCGTCACGGGATGGTGGCACCCGAAGCGGTACGCGACGCCATCAGACCCGATACAGTACTGGTAAGTGTAATGGCTGCCAACAATGTCATCGGTACGATTCAGCCGATAACTGAAATCGGGGCTGTCTGCCGGGAGAAAGGGGTTTTCTTCCACACCGATGCGGTACAACTCGTGGGTCATCTGCCTGTGGATGTCGAAAAAAGCCAGATAGATCTTTTATCCTTATCGGCCCATAAATTCAATGGCCCGAAAGGAGTCGGGGCGCTTTTTGCCAGGCGAGAAGTCCCGCTCTCACCTATCATATTTGGCGGCGGGCAAGAAGAAGCTCTGCGGTCCGGTACTGAGAATGTCCCGGGCATTGTCGGGCTGGGAATGGCGGCGGAAATCGCCGGCTCCGAGATTACATCTGAATCTGCCCGAATCCATGACCTCAGCCTGAAACTGATCAACGGTATTCTGAATGGGATCCCTGGCGTACGTTTGAACGGACATCCGGAAAACCGGTTACCTAATAACATCAACGTGAGCATACCGGGAATCGAGGGAGAGTATTTAACCAGGGAGTTGGGTAAACGGGGAGTCTGTGTCTCGACCGGGTCAGCCTGCAGTTCCGGCACCCACGAGGCTCCTTACGTGTTACTGGCAACCGGGTTGGAACGCGATCTGGCAAATTGTTCGATCCGTTTATCCCTGGGAAAGATGAGCGATGAAGATTCCGTTCGCCAAACGATAAACATCCTGAGTGATGTCTGTTCCCGGATAAGAGCCCAATCCGTCATCTAGCACGGCGATAAGGAAGAAAAATGACCATCAACCGGACTAAAACGATAGCGACACTCCCGGGGCTCACCGCAGAAGTAGCGGACTATCGGGTATGGGACGTCGATGCTAACGCACTTGTCGTCAAGTTCGCGGAAACTCATTCGACTCTTTCAGGTGAAAAAGGGTCTCGCCGCTCTAAGATTATCTGCAATTGCTACCTTCCCAAGGAGTTGTGCGATAACCTTCACTACAGCAACCAGGACTACGGTGTCTATCTCAAGAGCCTGGCTAAAGAGATCGCGGCATTCTATGAGGTTGATTCATCAGACATTTCCATGATATCAACCGGAGTGGATATGCGTGAACTTGCTCACTGTGTCGAAACGCATGATGAATTATGGGTCGCCGCCTGGGTCACCGCTGGATTTAAACATAACGCGATGCGTGTCGGGGTGGATCGGGCTTACGGCGTAGAGATCAATGGGAAATACCGGACCTGCGGTACGATCAATATAATCGTAACGACCAACGCTAAACTCAGCCTGGCTACGATGGCTTCAAGTTTCATCACCATAACTGAAGCCAAGGGTATCGCTCTGCAGGACCTCAGGATACACAGTTCTTTCGACAGCTCCCTGCAGGCGACAGGAACAGGTACGGACCAGATCGTCGTTGCATCAGGAAATGAATTCATCTGCCGTTATGCCGGAGGTCACACCAAATTAGGCGAACTTATGGCCAAATCGGTAACCAAAGCCTGTTTAATCGCGTGTAAGAAACAATTGGCGAAAGACCCTGACTACCATGGTGAAAGTGCCCCCAGTGGAGAACAATGATATGACATCCCATTTATCCATCACGGATCACGCAGGACGCAGCGTAACAATCGAGATCCCTAAGCACAAGATTATATCGCTAGCCCCAAGCAATACAGAGATGGTCTATGCGCTGGGCGCCCAGGAATTACTTCACGGCGTCACCGAATATTGCGATTTTCCAGAGGCGGCGAAACTAATACCGAGGGTCGGTGGCTACACCACGGTGGATATCGATATTATCAACGAAATCCAACCTGATTTAATACTGGCCGGTACCATACATTTGAAGGGCATCGTTTCAAAGCTTGAAGAGCTCGGCTACCCGGTAATCGTCCTGGAAAGCAACACCATATCCGGCATGCTCACCGCCATTGAAATTATCGGGCAGTGTACCGGAAAAGAGGCTGTTGCTGAACAACTCGTGGAATCGTTGAGAGCACGCGCCGAAGCCGTTACCGATAAAACGAAAGATCTGCCGGTTGAAAAACGGCCACGTGTATATTACCTGCATGAAAGCCAGACATGGAAAACCTTTGGAGCCAAAACGATCGGCGATACGCTGACCGATCTGGCTGGCGGCTACAATATCGGCCGGGATTTCGGTGAGTATTACCCATACCCCACATTCTCAGATATCGTCAACAGCAATCCGGATATAATCATCGCCGAGACCGGTTACGGCGAAAACCCAATGGAACCGTTAAACATCGCCCTGAACGAGCCCGCGATCGAAAGCACTAAAGCGCGTAAGTCAGGCCGGGTTTATGGCATCAGCAGCGACCTTGTCGGCCGAGCCGGACCGCGCATGGTAGAAGGGCTTGAGGAACTGGCCCGTATTTTCCATCCCGGTTTATTCTAAATCTGGAGAGATCTCATTGCCTAAAGGTAAAGTATTTGTTGTTGGAGTCGGCCCCGGTTCAGCCGGATGGGTTTCAGCTCACGTCAGAGATCTAGTGTTATCCGCTGATATCCTGGTGGGATGGGAACAAGACTTCAAACCGGTGAAAAATCTGGTCAAAAGCCAGCAGATTTATTTACAGGAATGTCACAACTACCTGGAAATCCCCGGAAAAGCCGCATTGGAAGCAGAGACATCCGGAGCTACCGTCGTAGTACTCAAAACTGGCGACCCCTTGGTGGCGCCGGCGGGACTTGAAGGAGTCCTCAAAACCTTCGAAGGTTTTGATATTTCCATCGTTCCCGGTATCAGCACGGTGCAGCTTGCGGCTGCCAAAGCCGGCGTTTCACTCACTGACTCCGCCATTATCACGTATCATCCCCTGCCCCATGACGGAGGAAGTGATTTACGGAAGAAACGGAAAAGAATCCTCAAAGCCATCGAGAATGGCCTGCACGTCATCGTTCTCACAGGAGTCCGCCAGATGCCGCGGCAGACGGCTCAATTTCTGATAGATCAAGGGATTGATCCAAGCACCGCTTGCATTGTTTTCGAAAACCTGGGACTCCCTGAGGAGCGTTTTACTAATGGCTGTTTGAACGAAGTAGTCAGCCAATCATTTAACTGGAAGTCGGTGATGATCATATTGTGATCATGCTTATTGAATAAACCGGGGTGAGCTGCTGAACCGAAATCCGGTCTTTTATTCACAAAAATCCGGGAGGATCCTTTGTTGGATCCTCCCGGATTTTTTTACCAGGACTATTCGGCCCGCTAGGAAACAGCCCGGTTCCTGCGTTTGATCAGGATTCCTGCTACAACAAGCAGTAAGAGTCCTGGTATACCCATTAACAATAAGGCTGTTGTGGCAGCATCGGACTCAAATTCGGATGTGAAGCCCTGGTAGTTCTGGATGCCGAAGAGTATTAAAGCTACTCCCACAACTCCAATGAGTATCTCGTACCAGGCCATTTTGACACCCTTGCCCCGTAGCCAGAACCACAGCACGGTGAGACCGGTAGCCACAATAAGAGCAGCGATAAACCACATTTCCGATTACCTCCTTTTATTTCAACCTATTTCAGGGACCTTACATCTTCCACTGACCCTTGGTGGCGCGGATGTGGGTGGGCGTGCCATGAGAAGGTAGAGCCATATCCCACCAGTCATCCGGGCGCAGAGCTGCCTGACCGGTTCCGAATACATCGGCCAAGCTGGCGAAGAAGCTGTTAAAGATGCCAGTGGTGGCTGCCGTCGCACGGATCACGTTATGCGCCAGTGCCGCTCTGTCCTCACCGAACGGGCAGACGCCGAAGCAGGACCGGCCGCCGCCGGCATCTCCCATGATCTCAACTGGAGCGCAACCGTAATACTGCGTGTAATAGTTATAACAAGAGACCTGATTGGTCCAGAATAATTTGATTCCGGGATTTTTATAGATTGTTGGCAGACCTTCTGTCAGCGGGATGTCCCATGAAGGCTCTTTGTCCAGCGAAATGGAATTGGACGGACATTGCTTGGCACAAATAGCACAACCGTGGCAGAAGCGGAACATACCGGCGTCGATAGGTTTGGTGGGCGCTAACGGAAGTGTGGTCATCAAGACGAGGGGATTATAGTTGGGACCAACTTCAAAGCTCAGGGCGTAGTTGTTCTGTCGGGATGCCTCGCCAACACCAGTCAACGCGGTAGCGGCTCCGGCGTTAACAGCAAAAGCCTGGTGACCGGTCAATCCGAACAACTGGTAATCACCCAACGTCCGCAGGAACCTGAATAGCCGGGCTTCGACGGAACTGTGGAAATTATCTACAGCAGTGGCGTTGCCGTTAGCCAATATCGAGTTTGACTTGCGGGCTTCCGGGGTTTGAGGACTGCACAAAAAGAGCAGCGATGCTTTGCTAGGAATCACATGTTCGGTTATCGTTCCATTGGTCCGTCTGAATGCCTTGGGAACATTATCATAGACATAAGCGGCTGTGGCACTTGTCTTTGTCAACACGAGCTTGTTTCGCCAGGTCGAATCCAGATCAGCGAAGCCAACAATGGAGAAACCGAAGTACCTGATGGCAGCCATCGCCAGCCTGGAAGCTTCTTCCGGGGTACCTGTCCAATTGGGAAGACCCCACTCAGACGGGAGAGGAGACAAATCGGCTGTGTTGGTCAGACCTTCGTACTGCCAGGCAGCGGATGTTTTCCGGTCGCTTTTACCCTGGTTCAGAGCCTGCCACTTGAGATCATAGCCGGGGTGCTGCTTAGCTCTGTACTCGTCCCTGCGGGCGTTGCCGGCGGCCGTATACTCCGCGTTCCTGGCACCGGAGGGGTAGTGTTTGGTAGTAGCCGCACCGTAACCGGTGTTTGAATGATCCCAACGCTTCAGCATATCCCAATCGATTTCTGAAGTGCATTTGAGAAGGTCCATCTCCTTAACATACCAGGGCAGGTGGTTGCTGGCGGATGGCGCCCCCATCATGTCATCAATGTCATTGAAGCTTGGCGCCACTGCTGCCGCAGCGCCAAGTCCGGCGCCTGTCACCCCGAGGGCTTTCATGAAATCTCTTCTGCTGACTATGGAGTGAAAACTAGACATTTTTCTTTAACCCCTTTCTTTGATATTTTGTCGCAGCCTTTTTAGGGTCGTCCGGTCTTTCCCGGGGGTCATTCTGTCATTATTTTTCCTCCTTCAATGCTATCCACACCCTTGATAAGATTTAAGCATATATTTTTTTAATATCCATGTTGCATTATCGTCCTCTCTGTACCATGTGTCAATACCCCAATATGTATATTATTTATTAGTGTTTAATAACCTCGCTATCACCTCTCAAGAATGCGCTAAAACCGCCTACTTCTAGACGCTGGAACCCGGCCCGTAGAGCACCACAACCAAAACTAACCTCTACCCGAACAAGGAATCGAAATCGATGGGCAACGCGGTTGCGTCCCCGCCGGTTTCCCGTTATGCTTCAATATCGGAAGCGCGAACCCAACTGCGATGACAGATTCATTATCAATAAAAGATTAACAGGATACATTGGATGGAAGACAAACACGTTCAGATCAGCGCCGACACCCGGGCGCCAAGAATTTTAGTGGCGCTTTCCGGTGGCGTCGATTCAGCAGTAGCAGCGGCGCTGATGAAAAAGAGCGGCGCCGAGGTGACCGGAATCATTATGACCATCTACGGCGGTGAGGATACCCCGGTACAAACCGGGCACAAACACGGCTGTTACGGGCCCGGTGAAGCAGAGGATGTCAGGGATGCGCAAGCGGTAGCAGATGCGCTGGGTATCAAACTGTACGTCTTTGACCTCAAAGCTGAATACCAGACAGCGGTGCTGGATCATTTCAAGGCGGAATACCAGGCCGGGCGGACGCCCAATCCCTGTGTTTACTGTAACCAGCGTATCAAACTGGGAGCCCTCCTCGAAAAGGCCAGCGCCTCCGGCATTGAATTCGACTTTGTGGTTACGGGGCACTACGCTCGGACAGAGTACGATCCGGCGACCGGCCGCTACCGGCTACTCCGCGGTATAAACCACGATAAAGACCAGTCCTATTTCCTGTCACGACTTTCGCAGGAGCAGCTTAAAAAAGTGCGTTTTCCGCTCGGCGAGTTGACCAAAGAGGAAGTGAGGCGACTGGCCGACGGCTTGAAGCTCCCGGTGGCGGAAAAAGAAGAGAGTCAGAACTTCATCGCTGGGGGGTACCGGCAACTGGTATGCGGAGAAGCCAAACCCGGTCCTATCCTCGATGAATCCGGCAAGGTACTGGGCAGCCATCCGGGGGTCGCTTTCTTTACTCTGGGTCAGCGCCAGGGACTGGGATTAGCGGCCAAGGAACCACTTTATGTCATCCGTATCGAACCGGAGCAGAACGCAATCATCGTCGGGGGTAAAGAAGCAGTTTATCGATCCGAAGTGCTGGCGAATGATTTGAATTGGATATCTATCGAGAACCTTACTTCAAGCCTAGATGTCGCCGCCCGGATACGTTCCGGAGCGTCCCCTGTACCGGCACGGATCGAGTCCCTCGGTCCTGACCGGATAAAGGTGGTTTTCAATGAACCGCAGATGGCACCGGCGCCGGGGCAGGCGATTGTCCTCTACGATGGTGAGGTTGTGGTGGGTTCCGGTGTTATCAACCATTAGACCGGGTCTCGCGAAGGTGGTGACTTCAACCTCAGCATGAGGGCTGCGGGGTTTGGCGGCGGCCTGAAAACACAACCGGATTGGGCGTTGTGACGAATCAGAGAAATGGTGGGCAGCAGAGGATTCGAACCTCTGACTTCCTGCGTGTGAAGCAGGCGTTCTAACCACTGAACTAGCCGCCCGAAAGCAAAAGCTATTGTAGCCCAAACGTTACCCGATGTAAAACACCATACAACAGAAACGCTTTATTTTCTTTGCTGACTATTAAGTACATATTCTTATATATTATATGTACCATTTTCAAGGTTACGATTTCCTAATTAAAAATACGCATATTGGCGTATATCTTTTTGTCACTTCTAAAGTTACAATGAGTGTATAAATAGTTATTGTCCGTTATACAGGAGGTTGTTAATCAGATTTGACACCCGGAAGAGACCGGGGGCAGCGGGAAAGACCGTGATGTATCCAAAAAAGACGAATTAAGGAGAAAAATTATGACCGCTAAATTCCACTCAACGCTCAGTCGCCGCGATTTCATGAAGGCTCTGGGCATCACCGGCGTAGGCGTGGGCGCCGCCGCCGCTCTCACCCCCGGATTTAAAGATCTGGATGACCTTGCTTCTTCAGCCAGCAATCAGTCCCACCCCTGGTGGGTTAAGGAACGTGAACACCATGATCCCACCAATGAGATCGATTGGAACACCTTCAAAGCTTATGACAATCAAATTACTCCAAGGTATTCCATTTCATCTACCGCCAAAGCCGCAAACACCGTACGCGATACAGCCATCGAAAAGGCAGCCTATGCTAATAAGACACCGGGGGACTCCCTGCGCGACTACGCGTTTGGACAGGGTTCCAGTTTCATCGGACCAAATGCTCCCTGGGACGGCCCTGCGGGTTCCCTGCCGGCCAACGCTGAGGGCAAACGCTGGGAAGACACTGCCGAGAACAACCTCCAGATGATGCGCGCCGCCCTCCATACCTATGGTGCCGTCCTGACCGGCGCCCTCGAGGTCAATGATAAGACCCGTAAAATCTTTGACGCCTCCGGTTTTGTCTTTGACTCTACAGATGTGGGCTATCAGGATGAGAAAAAGGTCTACCACATCCCCCAGAAAGCCAAATATGTGCTCACCTTCGCCACCCAACAGCATTACATCCAGAGCCTGTATCAGCTGCGTAAAGACGATAACTATCCCGGCGGATACGGCACCAAGAAACAACTGGGCAACCAGGCCATCGGACATGCCTACTCCCATGCCGCTCAAGTCGGATACATGGCTATGCGCATGGTCAAGAACCTGGGATACGGCACCTACAAAACCGGCGTCACCGCCAATGTGCCTCTAGGTATCTTTTCCGGTTTAGGAGAACAGGGCCGGGCTACCTACCTGTTAACCCCTCGTTACGGTCTTATGGTTCGCTACACCAACTACTTCTTTACCGATATGCCGTTAGCGGCCACCCCGCCGATGGACGCCGGTTTAATGACTTTCTGTAAAACTTGCGTCCGTTGCGGTGAGCGCTGTCCGTCCGAGTCTATATCTAAAGACAACGACACACAGTGGGAAACCGCCGGAGGGCACAACCGTCCCGGTTACAAAGGTTGGTACATGGACTGGGAAAGTTGCATCGACTTCGGCTCGCCTCAGGCTTGCGGCAACTGCCAGGCCACCTGCCCCTTCAACCATGCTTCAGACGGCCTGATCCACCCCGTCGTCCGCGCCACCGCGGCGGCTACCCCCATCTTCAACAGTTTCTTCGCTACCATGGATCGGGCTTTCAACTACGCTGAAGCCAAGACTGACGAGGAACTGGAAGCCTGGTGGAGCCGCGATCTCGACAAATGGAACGGCGATACCACCCTCGGTTCCGGCAAGAACGTCTGGTAAGACCAATCTAGCTCATCAAATACACAGGGGGTTCGGCTAAGCCGAACCCCCTGTCATACTTTAGTTGTCTTTTATTTATACTTTCGGCCATATCCTAAATGCTTAGAACAATTAGTCCTTTAGTACGATGTATTAAATACACCTACGAGTTATAATCTGAATCGAACTTGTTTGGATTTGTTATAAACTAAAGGAGTAGTAAGATGAGCCAATTCCATTCGACAATGAGCCGCCGTGACTTCATGAAGGGCCTCGGACTGGCCGGTGCCGGCATCGGTGCCGCCGCAGCCATCGCCCCTTCCTTCAGTGATCTCGACGAACTCGCCGCTTCTGGACCTTCCGCCCGCCACCCCTGGTGGGTTAAGGAAAATGAACTCGAA